>JAAXKN010000008.1 GCA_025612375.1 Ignavibacteria bacterium | reverse complement strand
ATAGAAGAATGTCTGACTTAATTAAAAATTATAATTTTGCGTAACATGAGTTAATAAAAATAAACAGAACTAAGGCTTTTGCTTTCATAGTTACTCCTAAATAAATGTGAATAGTAAAAATAATTTTTTGCCTTACCTGGGTATCAAATTGTTTTTATTTAACGTCATATGAAATAATTATGCTTTTGTATAATAACTCCTGGCTATCGGCACGACTAATAAAAATTCCAACTCTACCAATGTTTGGTGCGTAATATTCAAAATACTCCCAATATTCCAGTACATCATTATCAGGGTGACGCTTGTAGTGGTAAACCGTGCATGCAAAAGTTCCGGCCGGAGTTTCTAAGGTGTCATTAGTGGAATAACAGTCATAGTTAAGAATTTCTTCAATAAAAAACTTCTGATTAAAGGGATCGTAAACAAGAGATGGAACTGGCCATGATTCACCCTTATTTACAGGATTTTTATAAATTAAATCTCTTTTGAATACTGTATCTGCGCTGGAAATTCCCCCGCATTGGTATACGCCATTTTCCCCATTGGAATAAAGCCATTTACAATCTTCTGCAATCTGCCCTAATCTATTTTGCTTGACAGCGGCTGTATAAGTCTTTTCATTGAAATTATAAGTTACTTCTTTGGTTATTTCAACCGTAAGTGTGTCTAGAATTCGTTCTTTGCCAAAGAAATATTCATATGTTATATATTTCCATTTATTCCCCGGCTTTAATGAAAACAGATTGGCAACAGGTCCATTTGATACAGGATCTGAACGAAGAGGGTTGGATTTTTCGCATGAGGATAGTGATACGAATAAAAGGATAAATAGAAGATATTTGATTGCAAACTGTTTTCTTAGACTTACTGTGCCGGAGAAGAAAACTGTATTGAACATGATAAATTCCTTCAGACATTCTACAATAAAAAGATTATAAGCCAAATAAGATTTCAGGTTTCTTAAAATTTATTTTAATGAGCTTAATTTCTCAGTTTTTCAAGATAGAAGGATGTCAGGAGCTGGTTACCCAATAAATAAACAGATTTCAATTCATAGGCATAAGTATTTGGATAGATAAACAGACAAATAGTCCTGACAAGTGAGGGTCAATAATATATTTAGGACTCAAGTTAAAGAAAAATAAATATTTTGTCAATTGGCATTTATACCACGAATTGAATTATAAATAATGTAAACCTGGAGCAGTGGAAATTGATTCGAAGTCAAAAAGTAATCCAAAATCAACTATAGTTTTTCATTGCAAATATAAAATGCTTCTTCCCTGAGAATGCATAGCCAACATTTTGACTGGGTGTGGAAATGAGGGTGAAAAGTTTGCGATTGAAATAGAGACCTACATTCTTTTCGTCCAGGAAAACATCCTGCTGCCGGCCTTAAACATACATTACAGATTTTTCCATTTGGTTCTTAACTGTGTTGATGCATATGGCTGGGGGGAGTTATAAAAAAAGCTCCGCCCTAACTGATGTTAAAGCGGAGCTAATTGTATTTGTGTTTTGAGAAGCGGGACTAGAGCATCTTTTTTATTATTTCGTTCGTCTGCTTCAGGGCTTCGTCAATTTTGGTTATATCCTTGCCGCCTGCGGTTGCCAGGTGAGGACGGCCGCCTCCGCCTCCGCCAACGAGCTTTGCAAGCTCACCTACAATCTTGCCTGCTGCAAGTTTCTTCTCCTTAATAAGGCTGTCTGAAACTACACAAACGATGCCTACTTTGCCGTCCATCTCACTAATCAATACTCCAACGGCATCTTTCATTTTTTCACGCAGCTCGTCTCCAAAGCCTTTTAACTCATCCATGTTGGAAGCCTCAACTCTTCCCTTGAAGAGCCTTATGCCGTCAACTTCCAAGGGTGAATTAAGTACGCTGGCCAGTTTACCAAGCTTTGCCTTAAAACTGATTTCAGCGAGCTCTTTTTCAAGCTTCTTCTTTTCTTCTATTAGAAGCGAGATCTTCTCTTCTTCTTTTTTAATGTTCTCTTCCTGTTGACGAATATATTCTTCAACGCCTTTACCCGTAACGGCTTCAATTCTTCTTATGCCGCTTGCAACCGAGGCTTCGCTTACGATCTTGAACATTCCGATCTCAGCCGTATTTGTTACATGAGTGCCGCCGCAGAATTCCATGCTCGCGCCTTCAAATTCCACAACGTTCACGCGGTCGCCGTACTTGTCGCCGAAGAACATTAAGGCTCCCATCTTCTTTGCTTCCTCAAATGGGATTGCCCTGTGCGGAAGGTGACGGATGTTCTTTCTTATCTGCTCGTTTACAATCGTCTCGATCTGCTTAATCTCTTCTTCAGTAAGCTTTGAGTAATGCGCAAAGTCAAATCTTAAACGGTCGGGTCCTACGTATGAACCTGCCTGGCGAACGTGCTCACCTAAGACCTTGCGGAGTGCCGCATGAAGAAGGTGTGTAGCCGAATGGTTTCTCATTATGTCCCACCTTCTGTCCTGATCCACAACGGCTCTTACGCGCATTCCCTTTTCAATAGGGAAATCAATTTCACTGGCATCAAGCGCGTGGACGATCATGTTATAAACCTTTGAAACGTTGTCCACTTCCAGTCTGCGGTTTTTATCCGGAAACTCCAGCCAGCCCACGTCGCTTATCTGTCCGCCCGACTCCACGTAAAATGGTGTGCGGTCAAGTATTACAAGTTCGCTGTTGCCTTCTTTTCTGTGACCTATAATCTTGGCATCCACGTAAAGGCTTTCGTATCCCACGAACTCCGGCTTTTCGCTTTCATCTATTTCGAAGGATTCAACGTCGTTAATAAGAGCGCTTACGGAAGCAAACTTATCCTTTGTGGATTCCCTTGCGCGCGTGCGCTGCTCATCCATTAAAACATTAAAGCGGTCTTCATCAATGGAAAGATTTCTTTCCTTTGCCATTACGTTTGTAAGATCCACCGGGAAACCGTATGTGTCGTAAAGCATGAAGAGGTCTTCGCCCGAAATTGTTTTTCCGCCTGAGGACGTAACCTTCTCGGCAATTTTTTCAAAGAGCTCAATTCCCCTGTCGAGCGTTGTGTTGAAGCTTTCTTCCTCAGCCTTAATGATCTTTTCAATGTGCTGCTGCTTCTGTTTAAGCTCGGGGAAAACGTTTGACATGTGCTGAGCCAATACGTCAACAAGCTCATAGATAAAGGGCTTATTAAGTCTGAGCTTCCGTCCGTAGCGCGCGGCTCTTCTTAAAATTCTTCTTAAGACGTATCCGCGCCCGTCGTTACCCGGCACGGCGCCGTCGGCAATTGCGAAAGAAAGCGTTCTTACGTGGTCGGCAATTACCCTCATCGGGATCCTGTGCTCCTCAGAGTCGTATTTTACTCCCGCCATTTCAGCAATTTTATTTATAATAGGCGCGAAGACGTCGGTGTCGTAGTTGGAGCCTTTTTTCTGCAGAACGGCACAGATCCTTTCAAAGCCCATTCCTGTATCGACGTGCCTGGCCGGAAGGTCCTGAAGCTCGCCATCGCTGTTCCTGTTATACTGAATGAAGACAAGGTTCCAGATCTCAATGCACTCCGGCACACCGGCGTTGACGTACTTCGGGTTTTCGTAGTCGTCGCTTAAGTTTATATGAATTTCAGAGCAGGGGCCGCAAGGGCCTGTCTCCCCCATTTCCCAGAAATTGTCCTTTTCTGCAAATGGCAGTATGTGGCTGGGGTTAATGTCGGTCTCAGACTGCCAGATCGTGCGGGCCTCGTCGTCGGTCTTGTATACAGTTGCCCAGAGCCTTTCCTTCGGGAGCTTCCAGACTTCGGTTAAGAGTTCCCACGCCCATTTGATGGCTTCTTTTTTATAATAGTCGCCGAAGGACCAGTTACCCAGCATCTCAAAAAATGTATGGTGGTATGTATCGTGGCCTACTTCCTCGAGGTCGTTATGTTTTCCGCTGACCCTGATGCACTTCTGTGTATCGGCGGCGCGTTTGTATTCCCTGGTGCCCAGGCCCAGGAATACGTCCTTGAACTGGTTCATTCCGGCATTTGCAAAAAGCAGTGTCGGGTCGTCAAAGGGTACAACGGGAGCGCTGGGAATGATGCGGTGCCCTTTGCTTTCAAAAAAGTCCAAAAACTGTTGTCTGATTTCTGCTGAGGTCATATAACTCTTCGCTCATTAATTTTTGTTATTAAAGAAAGTAAATATAAGAAAATCCGGCAGGATTTACGAGACCAAAGTCCAAGGTCCAATGTCCAAGGTCAGTGCGGATCCCGGACATTGGACTATTTTTCATTTTTTGCTGGAGACATCCTTCATGGAAATTGTTCTGTCGAGGCCGGGCATGAGGGCCTGTATGAAGGCGTTTTTTATGAGCTCCCAGATTGTGGTCCAGATTCCCACCTCAGTTTTTTCAAAGCTTCCGCTGAAAGGCACCCTTGTTGCCACCTGCTCTTTTGGGGGATTGGTGAATATGTCCTTTACGGCACCTACAACAACCTTCCAGACCAGCTCAAAAAACGGTTTTTTAATGTCTTCTTTCCATTTGACCACTTCCACATCCTTAAGAAGCGGCTTAAGGTAGCCCTCATACTTGCCGTCCCTTGCAACCACTTCGCTGTACATGCTGAAAGTGCCCTTATGCACGTCGAATTTTGCATAAGCCTTCAGAAAATCGTTAAGTTTTACAAGAGGTACCGTAGTAACCTGCATATCGAGGTCAAAGGTCGGATCCTTTCTAAACGGGTCCAGCTTAACTCCCACCTTAAATCTACCCGTTCCCATTACATTACCCGAGGCATTCACGTCTGAAGCGAGTGTTTTAGCTACTTTCAGGCTGTTTGTTAGGTTTGTTGCCAGCACCTGCAGGTTACTTATGTATACGTCCACCTTGGGATCGCTGTAGGGATTGCGGAAATGGATCTCCCCGTCATCAATCTTAAATGTATTTATTTTAAGGGGGAAGAGGTCCTTAACCTTATCCTGCCATCTGCTGTCGGCTGTTGTCTGGCTCTGTTCTTTGGTGGGTCCCTGTACAAAGTTAACCATCGGGTGGTATATATATACTTTTGCAACCAGATGGCCGCGAAAGAGCTGTTTCCATTCCACGCTGAACTCCATTGTTCCCGCCGAAAAGAAAGGGACCGCTACTTTTCCGTTCCTTTTCTTAATTTCCACCCCGTTAATTGCATATGCCCCGCGGTATATATGCAGGTCCACGTCGTCAATATGCCCCGTATAATCGGGAAGCTCGTTTAATTTTTTATTCACCTCGTACTTTATTATGTGAGGCAGTGCAATGCGCAAGGCAACAAGAAGAACTACAATAACAATAACTACAATCAGTGTGGTTCTGCTTATTTTACTCAATATACTCATATACTTCCTTTACTCTTTCATCGGATCTTATGTCACACAAAAAAACAGCCGGCAGGGGCTTTTTCTCTACTCCATGCCGGCTGTTTTGCAGTTTTCTATAATACTATAAAACGCTTCTGCCCTGAATGATCCTTATGAGGACAGCTACAACGGCTATGATAAGAAGGATATGTATGAATCCGCCCAGTGTATAGCCGCTTACGAGTCCTAATATCCACAATACGAGCAGAACTACAAAAATAGTCCAAAGCATGGGGACCTCCCTTCACGGTAATAATAAAAGAATATTTGCCGGCATCTGAATTAATAGCATATTTATATAATTTAACTCATATTAAACTATAATCAAGGAATGAAATTATTCCCGGCAGGCATGGCAAAAATGAAGAAAAAAGCTATATTTATGGGCCGGATATTATAAGAATGAAACTAATATATATTTACATACAGCTGATTTTTCTCCTTGCCGCCCCTGCCCTGCCGGGCAGTTTACAGCAGAAAGGGTTAGACGGCGGGGAAAAAGCAATTGTTGACAGCCGGATGACGCTTGGGGAGGCCACCTCCGGGCTTAAAATCCCGTCCTACATCAGGAAAAACCTGAATCTTGTGAATGTAAATTATTATTCATTTGACGGGAAGCTCCACGAGGGGCAGGTTCTTATACGCACCGATCTGGCCGCTGAGATTCAGGATATATTCCGTGAAATTCAGGAAAGCAGGTTCCCCATTGCAAAGGTAGTTCCGGTAGTAAAATACAGCTGGTCCGACTCCCTTTCCATGGCAGACAACAACACCTCGGCTTTTAACTACCGCGTTGTAAAAGGTACAAAAATACTCTCCGCCCACTCAACGGGGCGTGCAATTGACATTAATCCCATTCAAAACCCGCAGATCCGGAAAGGTAAAGCCTCCCCGCCGGGATCAAAATACGACACTAAGGCACCCGGCACAATTACGCCCTCTTCAGCAGTTGTAAAAGCCTTCTCAAAACGCGGCTGGAAGTGGGGCGCCACCTGGAGGAGCACAAAAGACTACCAGCATTTCGAGAAGAAATAGCCCTTTTCACATTAAATTCCGCACTTTTCTTCACCTTGCCTTTAAGCACGTTTTTGTATAGATTGATTTCATAGCGAGGGCAAAAACCAATTCTTTCCGAAAGTGAAACTATGAACGACGAAGTAAAACTTCAGGCATTTGAGGCCAGGATCAATGCCGGAGGAACCATTGAACCCAAGGACTGGATGCCTGAGGGCTACCGAAGGCAGCTTATACGCATGATCTCGCAGCACGCTCATTCCGAAATTGTAGGCATGCTCCCCGAGGGCAACTGGATTACGCGCGCGCCAAGCTTAAGGCGCAAAATGATACTTCTTGCCAAGGTGCAGGACGAAGCCGGGCACGGGCTTTATCTTTACAGCGCGGCGGAGACTCTGGGAATTGAAAGAAGCGAACTTATTGAACAGCTTCTTACAGGCAGGGCAAAATATTCCAGCATATTTAATTATCCCACGCTTTCCTGGGCCGACATGGGTACAATAGGATGGTTTGTCGATGGTGCCGCAATTGTAAACCAGACCATGCTGGCCAAGTGCTCATACGGGCCTTATGCCAGGGCAAACCTGAGGATCTGCAAGGAAGAAAGCTTCCATAAAAAACAGGGTTATGAAATTATCACAGTGCTTGCAAACGGCACACCGGAGCAGAAGATTATGGCGCAGGAGGCAGTAAACCGCTGGTGGAAGCCTTCGCTTATGATGTTCGGTCCGGGAGATAAGGATTCCCCGAACAGTGCCGATCTAATGAAATGGAAGATCAAGCTTAAAACAAATGAGGAGCTCAGACAGCGCTTTGTGGACCTGACCGTTCCGCAGGCGCAGGCAGTGGGGCTTACGCTACCAGATCCCGAACTGAAATACAACGATGAAGCGGGGCACTGGGAGTATGGAGCGCTCGACTGGCAGGAATTCTTTGAGGTTATAAGCGGGCACGGGCCTTATAACCGCGAACGCATGAAGGCAAGACGCGAGGCCCACAGGCAGGGCGAATGGGTAAGAGTTGCGGCAGAAGCCTACGCTGAAAAAAGAAAAATGCTGGCTTAATTTACATCCGGCTTAAGTTATAAAATAAAATTATCAGAGGGATACATGCCGTTAAGCAGCAGTAACGATACACAATGGGCGCTCTGGGAAGTTTTCCTGCAGGAGGATGAGGGCGCCCCCCACATACACGCCGGAAGCCTGCACGCAGCAGATGCTGAAATGGCTATTCAGAATGCACGCGACGTTTATGCCAGGCGGGGACCGGTAAAAAGCATCTGGGTTGTTCCTTCTGAAGAGATCACGGCTACAACGCCTCAGGATAACGATTCATTTTTCGACCCCGCAGAGGATAAAGTCTACCGCCATCCCCAGTTCTATAAAGTACCCAAAGGAGTAAGAGGCGTATGAATGAAAATGATGATAAGCTTAAGGACGAAAAGCTAAAGACGGCGCTCTTTAATTACCTGCTGGGACTGGGAGACGACCTATTGATCTTAGGCCACAGGCTCTCCGAATGGTGCGGCCACGCGCCCGTAATTGAAGAGGATATTGCTTTAAGCAACATTGCGCTCGACTGCCTGGGTGAGGCAAATGCATTCCTTCAGTATGCCGCTGAGACCGAAGGCAGGGGAAGGTCGGAAGATGACCTGGCTTTTTTCCGCGACGCAATTGAGTTTAAGAATTTCCAGATGGTTGAACTTCCAAATGGCGACTTCGCCTTTACTGTTGCAAGGCAGTTTCTCTTCAGTTCCTACAGCTTTATTTTGTTTGGGGAGCTGCAGAAAAGCCGCCTGCCTAAACTTGCCTCCATTGCCGCCAAGTCATTTAAGGAAGTTAAATACCACCTGAGACACAGTGTGGAGTGGGTCCTGCGTCTGGGCGACGGAACAGAAGAAAGCCATTACAGGATGCAGCATGCATTGGATGAACTATGGATGTATACGGGTGAGCTTTTTTTAGATGAAGGACTAGACAGGGTTCTTATTGAAAACGGCTTTGTGCCTGAAAGCCTGAAGTTAAAGCCCCTATGGCAGGAAAGGGTAAATGAAGTGATTTCAAGGGCAACGCTTTTAATTCCCACGGAAGACAGCCATATGGCAAGAGGAGGAAGAAAAGGGATACATACGGAATACCTGGGGCATCTGCTTTCTGAAATGCAGATACTGGCCCGTTCTTATCCCGGCGCCAAATGGTAAGACATTGCCCAATGGTAAATATTAAGGACACGCATGAAATGACAACCGGAAAAGATGAAATATTAAAATGTCTGGAAAGTGTAATGGATCCGGAAGTGCCTGTACTGAGCATTATGGATCTGGGGATTGTAAGGGATGTTGAAATTTCCTTGGGGCACATAGAAGTAATGATTACGCCCACCTATTCCGGATGCCCTGCAATGAAGATGATTCAGGAGGAAATTATTTCAACGCTTAGGGCAAAAGGATTTAATGACGTTGCGGTTAAGACCGTCTATTCGCCCGTCTGGACCACCGACTGGCTTTCAGACAAAGCCAGGAATAAACTTAAAGACTACGGAATTGCACCGCCCTTAAAGACCGGGGACGAAGAGTTCATTCCTCTTATAATCAATGACGATAATGTCAGCTGCCCATACTGCAGCTCGGATGATACCGTCCTAAGGAGCCGCTTCGGTTCCACGGCATGCAAGTCGCTTTACTTCTGCAACAGCTGCCGTCAGCCCTTTGAATACTTTAAACGTTTTTAGATAATAATAAACACCAGTAAAGCCATAAGATGGAATACAAGTTTATAAAATACAAAATTGAAGATTCAATAAAACTCCTGACGCTCAACCGCCCGGAGGTACTCAACAGCATAAACAGAGAGATGGCACAGGAGCTTTGCAAGGCGCTGGAACTGGCAAAGGACAATGAAAAGATCCGCGCCGTTATGATCACGGGTGAAGGGCGGGCATTTTCATCGGGGCAGGATTTGAAAGAAATTTCGGACAGTGAGGGAAAGCTCACTGATCCCGGACTGGTGGTAAAGGAAGTCTATAACCCGCTTATAAGGATGATCCGCTGCATTGAAAAGCCTGTAGTCTGCGCGGTTAACGGAGTGGCTGCAGGTGCGGGGGCCAACATAGCGCTTGCATGCGACTTTGTAATAGCCTCAAGCAGCTCTTCTTTCATACAGTCGTTCATTAATGTGGGGCTTCTGCCCGACAGCGGAGGGACCTTCTTCCTCCCCCGCCTGGCAGGCCTTCAGCGTGCTACGGCCCTGATGATGCTGGGAGAGAAGATCACGTGTTATGAGGCACTCGACATGGGTCTTATTTACAAGGTAGTCGAACCCGAAGTCCTTTTGAAAGAAGCTGCGGCACTTTCAAAAAAGCTGGCTGAAATGCCTACAAAGAGCCTGGGATTTATTAAGCGCGCAATTAACAGGTCGTGCAGCAGTGATCTGGACACGCAGCTTGAGCTGGAGGCAAAATTCCAGCAGCTTGCAGGAATGACGGAAGATTACACAGAAGGGGTTAAGGCATTCCTTGAAAAGCGCAAGGCACGCTTCTCGGGCAGATAAAATTTTCGGCATATAAATTTTTCCGGCAGACAATTTTCAACACTTAAGCAAAAAAGAGGAGAATATGGAATATACCCATCTCGGACGGTCGGGCCTCAAAGTAAGCAGGCTCTGCCTTGGCACAATGAATTTCGGGACCTACACGGCCGAAGACGACAGCTTTAAGATAATGGATGCAGCTCTGGAGCATGGAATTAACTTTTTTGATACGGCAAACGTTTACGGAGGGGAAAACAAGGGCAGAACTGAAGAGATCATAGGCAGGTGGTTTCAGAAAGGACACAGCCGCAGGGAGAAAACCGTTCTGGCAACAAAAGTTTACGGCAACATGAGCGACTGGCCGAACGAGGGAAAACTTTCAGCGCGCAGCATTAAGCTTGCCTGCGAGGCCAGCCTGAAGCGTCTTCAGACCGATTACATAGACCTCTACCAGATGCATCACGTGGACCGCGAAACGCCGTGGGAGGAAATCTGGCAGGCGATGGAACAGCTTGTGCAGGAAGGAAAAATTATTTACGTCGGAAGCAGCAACTTTGCGGCATGGAATATAGTCGAGGCAAACTACATTGCTGAAAAAAGAAATTTCCTGGGGCTCGTTTCAGAGCAGAGCATCTACAGCCTCAGGAACCGCCACATTGAGCTTGAGGTAATTCCGGCATGCAGGGCTATGGGGCTTGGACTTATACCATGGAGCCCTTTAGGCGGCGGTATATTAAGCGGCGGGGTTCTAAAAAGGCCTTCTGAAGGCAGGCGCGCAAGACCCGCACTGCAGGAAGCCGTTGAGAAGCTGCGCCCGCAGCTCGAGGCTTACGAAAGGTGCTGCCAGGATACCGAGCAGAGCCTTGCAAACATTGCGCTTGCATGGGTTATGAATAACCCTGTTGTTACGGCTCCCATTATAGGTCCCAGAACAATTGATCAGCTGGAAGAAAGCCTCAAGGTTCTGCACATAAAGCTTTCGGACGAGATGCTTGAAAAGCTGGATGAGGTTTGGCCCGGACCGGGCAACCAGGCACCCGAGGCTTACGCATGGTAATTAATTTATTTTGCATAACGAGAGGGGCATATTGAAATACCTTTCTGTCGGGATTATCGGAGGCGGCACTATGGGGCGCGGCATTGCTTATACTGCCGCCTTAAACAAATGCAGAACCACTCTTTATGAGATCAGCCCTCACGTGCTGGAAAGTGCCAAAGAAGAAATTTACGGCATCATTGGCCGTCAGAAGGATAAAGGACGCTTTAGTGAGACTGACGCACGAAACCTGAAAGAACGCATTACATTTACGTGTGAGATGGCGGACCTTTCAAAGTCGGACCTCGTAATTGAGGCTGTAGTTGAAGAGATCTCGGTAAAGAAAAATGTTTTTTCCGAGGTGGAAAAGATCCTCTTAAAAAATGCCATTATTGCCACAAACACTTCTTCTTTATCCATAACATCAATTGCCTCGGCAGCAAAGGATCCCAAAAGAGTTGTCGGTATGCATTTTTTCAATCCCGCATACCTTATGCCCCTTGTGGAAATTATTCCGGGGCTTGCCTCCTCAGCTGAGGCTGTAGAAAAAGCGCGTGAAGCAGCACACAGCTGGAACAAAATTACGGTAATTGCCAAAGACACGCCGGGCTTCATTGTAAACCGCATAGCAAGGCCTTTCTACGGCGAAGCCTTAAGGATGCTGGAAGAAGGTGCTGCAGACGCGGCAACAATCGACTGGGCAATGAAGGTTATAGGCGGCTTCAGGATGGGGCCTTTTGAGCTGATGGACCTGATCGGCAATGACGTTAACTACAAGGTAACCGAGTCGGTCTTTGAGGGCTTTTATTACGACGCGCGCTACAGGCCTTCCATTACTCAGAAAAGGCTCGTTGAAGCAGGCCGCCTGGGAAGAAAAACGGGTCATGGGTTTTATGATTACAGTCCGGGGGCAAAAAACAGGGAGCCGGTAAAAGACATTGAACTTGCCCGTGAAATTTGGTTTCGTATTATTTCAATGCTAATTAACGAAGCCGCCGACGCACTGCATAAGAACATTGCATCGAAAGAGGATATTGAGCTTGCAATGATGAAAGGGGTCAACTATCCCCTGGGGCTTTTCAAGTGGGCTGATGAAATAGGCCTCGAAAAAGTTTTTAACAGGCTCAGAGAGCTCCAGCAGGAGTATGGCGAGGAGCGCTACAGGCCTTCAGTCCTGCTGAGGAAAATGGTAAAAAATAAAGAGCAGTTTTATCCTTAAAAATTAAACCCTGCTCAAAAATGTGAGACAAGATGAAAGAACAATTTATCAAAGAAGCATATATAATTGACGGCATCAGGACGCCGATTGGAAAACATGCCGGAAGCCTTTCCAGCGTAAGGGCAGACGATATGGCCGCGCACGTAATTATAAAAATTACAGAACGGAATCCCGGAATTGATTATGCGCGCATTAACGACGTTATAATGGGGTGCGCCAACCAGGCGGGTGAAGACAACAGGAACGTTGCCCGTATGGCGCTTCTTTTGGCAGGGCTTCCCTACACCGTGCCGGGCGAGACTGTAAACCGGCTGTGTGCCTCAGGCATGAGCGCTTTAGTTGAGGCTTCGCGCGCAATACGTTTAGGAGACGGGGACCTTTATATTGCCGGCGGCGTGGAGAATATGACCAGGGCACCTTTCGTTCTTTCAAAGTCCCCTACTCCCTTCTCGGGCCGCGCGGAAATTTATGATACGAGCCTGGGCTGGAGGTTCGTAAACCCTAAGATGAAAGAGCTGTACGGCACAGAGTCCATGGGTGAGACCGCAGAGAACCTGGCTGAAATATATTCAATCAGCCGCGAGGACCAGGACCTTTTTGCCTGCCGCTCGCAGACGAAGGCATCTGAAGCCCGGGAAAAAGGGCGCTTCAGGAAAGAAATTACAGAAGTAGAAATTCCGCAGCTAAAGGGCGCGCCTGTAATGTTCAGCAGTGATGAATTTATAAAGCCTGATACAACAACAGAGATTTTATCCAGGCTTAAGCCTGCCTTCAGAAAAGACGGCAATGGTACGGTTACAGCCGGAAACTCCTCCGGCATAAATGACGGCGCCTGTGCAATTCTAATGGCCTCAGAAAGCGCGATAAGGGAATTTAACCTTAAGCCCAAAGCACGCGTTGTGGCCTCAGCCGTTGTAGGCGTTGAGCCGGGGATAATGGGTATTGGGCCCGTCCGGGCTACACTGGAGGTATTGAAAAGAAGCGGCCTTACTCTAAATGAAATTTCCGTAATTGAACTTAACGAGGCCTTTGCCGCTCAGACGCTTGCATGCCTGAGGGAGCTTAAGCTTGAGGATAATGACGAAAGGCTTAACCCCAACGGCGGCGCCATTGCACTCGGGCATCCCCTCGGAATGTCGGGCGCAAGACTCGTTACAACTGCCATGTATGAGCTTGAAGAAAAACGCTTTCGCTACGCGCTTGCAACAATGTGCGTAGGCGTGGGCCAGGGAATGGCGGTAATTATTGAAAACATGGACTTATAGATTTTATATCATGAGCAATATATTTGAATTTGAAGGCTACCGGCCTGTTATACACGAAAGCGCATTTATCCACCCCAATGCTACGGTAATGGGAAACGTGATAATAGGAAGGGACGTATATGTTGGTCCTGGCGCTGCAATAAGAGGCGACTTCGGGGAGATAATAATTGAGGACGGCTGCAACGTCCAGGAGAACTGCATAATACATATGTTCCCGGGCGCCACGGTAATCCTTCACGAGATGGCGCACATAGGACACGGCGCAATTATTCATGGGGGCATTATAGGGCGCAACACGCTTATCGGAATGAACTCCGTAATAATGGATAATACCGTAATCGGGGACGAGTGCATAATAGGGGCCCTAAGCCTTGTGCCCGCAGAGATGAAAATACCAAACAGGAAGCTTGCCGTGGGAAGCCCCGCCAGGATCATTAAAGATGTAACAGATGAAATGATTGAGTGGAAGACCGAAGGAACAAGGATCTACATGGCCCTGCCCCAAAGGATGAAGAGCTCCTTTCGTCCATGCGAGCCCTTAAGGGAAATTCCGGAAGAAAGAATCAGACAGAAGGCAACATACAAAACCTGGAAGGAAACAAAGTAAAGATGAGACTTGAAAGCTATGCGATGGGTAAATGGTATAAGTCAGAAGGAAAGGCTCAGGACCTTTTTAATGCGGCTACAGGAGAGAAAGTAGCAGAGATAAGTTCCGAAGGGCTGGATTTTAAGGGGATGCTTGAATATGCGAGGAACGTAGGAGGCCCGAATCTCCGGGAGATGACTTTTCACGAAAGGGCCGCAGTATTAAAAAATACGGCAAAGTACCTCCTTGAAAGAAAAGAAGAGCTATATAAATTATCCCTTTTTACTGGTGCTACCAGAACAGATTCATGGATAGATATTGACGGCGGAATCGGGACCTTCTTTACATATTCAGGCAAAGGCAGGCGTGAGCTTCCGAATGAAAAGTTCCTGCTGGAAGGAGAGCCTGAAATAATCTCAAAGAACGGGACTTTTGTTGGAAGGCATATACTTGTTCCTTTGCAGGGCGCTGCCGTTCACATTAATGCTTACAATTTCCCCTGCTGGGGAATGCTGGAGAAGATTGCGCCCACTCTTCTTGCCGGGATGCCCTCGATTGTCAAACCGGCGCCTGAAGGGATGTTCTTAGCCGAAAAGGTGGTGTGCATGATAATAGAATCGGGATTCTTTCCCGAAGGCTCCCTCCAGCTGATCTCAGGGGATCCGGGCGACCTGTTAGATCACCTGACGTGCCAGGACGTGGTGGCATTTACAGGATCGGCTCAGACAGGAAGAAAGCTCAGGACACTGCCATCGATTGTGAATAATTCCGTGCGCTTCAATATGGAAACAGATTCCATTAACTGCTCAATCCTTGGTCCGGACGTTACGCTTGAGATGCCTGAGTTTGAGCTTTTCATTAAAGAGGTGGTGCGCGAGATGACAGTTAAGGCAGGACAGAAGTGTACCGCAATAAGGCGCACGCTAGTTCCCCTTAACAAAGTAGCCGACGTTGTAAAGGCGCTCAAGAAAAAGCTCGCGGACGTTAAGATAGGCAGCCCGGAAAATGAGGAAGTAAAGATGGGGCCTCTTGTAAGCCGCAGCCAGCTTAAGAAGGTAAAAGAAAAAGTAATGGAATTAAGTAAAGTAACCGAAATTGTTTACGGGTATTCGGAAGACTTTAAGCTCGTTGGTACTGCCGATAAGGAGAAGGGGGCTTTTCTTGATCCTGTACTTCTTTACTGCAATGATCCCGAAGGATGCAGTGAGCCTCATGAAGTTGAAGCATTCGGCCCTGTAAACACGGTAATGCCTTACGTTTCGCTGCACGATGCAATTAAGATTTCGAACATGGGGCACGGGAGTCTTGTAGCGTCAGTTTTTACTGCAGACGACAATATTGCAAAAGAACTCACCTTCGGGCTTGCGCCATTTCACGGAAGGATAATGGTAGTAAACCGCAATTCTGCAAAAGAATCCACCGGGCACGGCTCCCCCATGCCTCAGCTTGTTCACGGGGGTCCGGGGCGTGCCGGCGGAGGCGAGGAGCTTGGCGGAATTTTAGGAGTTAAGCATTACATGCAGAGGGTTGCCCTACAGGGCTCACCCACGACACTGACTAACATTACAAACGTGTGGATGGAAGGAGCCGCAGAAACTATGGACCGGGTGCATCCGTTCCAGAAATATTTTGAAGAGCTTAAAATTGGTGAAACGCTCACAACGCACAGGAGGACTATAACGGAGGCGGACATTGTTAATTTTGCCGGTGTAAGCGGGGACTTTTTCTATGTGCATATGGATGAGGTTGCAGCAAACGAATCTTACTTTCAGAAGAGGGTTGTGCACGGGTATTTTATAATTGCGGCCGCGGCGGGACTCTTTGTGCATCCGGCGCCGGGACCCGTAATTGCAAACTACGGCCTTGAAAACCTGAGGTTTATAAAGCCTGTTGCGGCAGGAGACACAATTTATGTAAAGCTCACGTGCAAGCGGAAATCGGAAAAAGAAATAAAAGAAGACGAAACTCCCGCAGGAATTGTTGAGTGGCACGTTGAGGTATTAAATCAGGCGAATGATAAGGTTGCGGTTTATGATATATTAACGCTGGTAAAGATGATGGAGAAGAAAGACTAGATTTTCCTCCCTGAATAGCCACGACCTTCAGGTCGTGGACCAGGGAGCTCTCTTCCCCATTTGGGCTTTAGCCCCAGATCCTCAGTATGGGAATTATAGTTTTTCCCCCGGATTATCGGGGGCTAAAGCCCGGATCTTTTTTGACCGCTAATCCACAAGCTAAAGCTCGTGGCTATTCAGAATCCGTGTAAATATTTTATCTCATAAATTTTGGAATAATGAGCGCAACAATAAAAATTAAAATTGCCGTGCCGAAGAAGAGATATCCTACTTCATTGTCAAATTCCAGGATTCCCAAATGCCCCAGGATATACGTCCAGTCGTGATAGACTTTATTTCCTCCCAGCAGGTGGAGTTTATGCGCTCTTGCATCTGAGGCATAGACGCTGATATTGATCAGGTTCTGCCCCAGCCACAGAAGTGCGCACTGGAGTCCCGTTTTATATTGGTTCCTGAAGAAATAAAATGCAATGAGCATCGGGAGCAGCATCTGTATCAAGGTTCCGCCCAGAGTATAAATAAAGCTTCCGAATATAAAAAATATAAGGTGGCCTCCCTCATGAATCACAAGGTCGGCATTATCAATTATACCGTACTCTCCCCTGTTAATAACCCAGTAAACCATGATGGGAAACATAATGGCTGAAGGAAGCCAGTGCATCAACTCATCTTTAAATGTATATTCTTTTTCTTCGGTCCGCATAAAGTTAATACCTTTCGGGAATTATCTGTTCCTGAATAACTGCAAGCTTAAGTATTTTTGTTTTTCCAAGCTCAGGCATATCAATGTGAACCAAATATATGCCGCTTGCAGCCTGGAAATTATTTTCATTTAAGAGATCCCAGGTGGCAAACTGCCCCTGCGACTCCTTATGGATTGTTCTTACCAGCTGTCCTGCCAGGTTGAAGATTCTGATTGTTGCCTTCTGAGGCAGGTGGCTGAAAGTTACAAATCTCTCGTAGCGGTTTAATTCCTGTGAGTTGACGCCGTAATAGGGGTTAGGAAAAACATTTATCCTGTCCACGTCAGCTTTAGCCGACTGGCCGTCAAACACAGGCGCTATGGACTTAAATGTAAATTTATCATCCGGTGAAAAAAGATGATTTACAAGTAATATCATCTCATCATCGCCTGTCCAGGCCTTTGAATATCTTCTGTTTACAGTAGCATGAATAAGTACAGGCATATTGCCGGAATGAATGTCGCCCGACAATGCAGCCTCAGGAGTTTCACTGTAGTCAGTATCAAAAATAAAGAACCATTCCCTCGGGCTGTTTACGCTTATGTTGTCCTTAACGGATACGGGAGGCCAGTATAGGCCATTCACCAGCCCCTCAGCAGCATTGTTTTCAAGGTAGCCGACCGCAAGCCTCCTCGGATTATAAACATCTTCAATATCGTAGGCTGCAAACGGGAAGTTCTTCTTAAAATCCTGGAATGCAAAACCCGGAGCCTTATTGATTATAAATTCGGCAAACTCATTTTTTGCAGGGGCAAGGTCAGAGCCCATGAGGTATCTGTATGCGTATGAAACATCGGGATCATTTGAGCTGACGTTTCCGTTTGTGTCAGCCGCGGCAAATTTAATCAGAATATTTTTCATTCTGTCATAACCCGCTGATGATCCGAGCCACGTTTTACCCGCACCAATAGCTCCCCCAAACCCTTCAAGGTTTAAGCCCAGGCTGAGATTCTGAACAAATAAGCGTTCACCTGCACGGATTACCCATCCCATGCCTGATTTGCCGTTATAAAGGTAAGGAAGATCCCGTTTCATTCCGCTATCCGGGCCAATCACCTTAAAGAGAATACCATCGGCTATCGGGTATCCCTCTTTTTCTGCAAGAGCTGTCTGGTTACTGAGCAAAACTTTATTCTTTGTAGTATTGGTAACCTTCCACAAGGTTTTGCCGTTTAATGTATCGAATTCTACCATGTACTCATCACCTGTAAGGAGTTCCGGCTCAACTACAAGCGGAAGTACCTCTCCGTCACTTTTTCCTGAGACGTGACTTACACTGAGCGTATCGCCGATAGAAGCTGAATAAAGAACTCCCGGGTCATTGCTGTGGGGAGCTGCTTCCACATATGAAGGAGCAGTCTCAATATTTGCGGGATCGAGGCTCGGGCTAAAGGTATATGCCGTAACGGCGAAGTAATATTTTTTACCATTTATAAGAGGAAGCTTTGTATATGCGTCTTCAGTAATCCTTAAGTATCTCTGTATGCCTGAGTCCTTACCGAACTGCTGTGCCAGGCGCTCGACGGCGCCGGTTTCCCGGTTTATCACTTCGCCGTAAATTATTTTCACGCTGTCTATAATGTCGAAGACGGCAATTCTTTTCCCCTCGGTTATCTTTGCGCCGGCATACGGTAGCTGATAGACATTATATCCCTGGAACTTGTGGGTAAGAAAATCGAACGATTCTATTTTACTTACAGAAGCCTGGTCACTTCCCCAGTTAAGCACAATTTCCTTGTCGTACTCGCCCGCAGTAAGAGCAGGTGAACTAAGTATACGTACGCCTGATCTGCTTTCCTTAAAAAACTCCCGGGCAAAGCCTGCATAGTTTTTAAGAAGTGTTACCGCCTGAAGATAGTTTACTCCGGGATCCGCGCCGGCGGCAATTTCAGCAAAGACCACTTCCTGCGTATCGCCGGGAGCCATTGTAAAGGGGCCTGAATTTACGCCAATGCGGCGGTCTGCAGCATCCTCAAGCATTCCGTCCAGATATCCGGTTTTTGCAACAGGATCTCCTGAAAGCGGGAACCTGGTCTCCCCTCCTCCCAATTCTGCCGGGACAGGATAGTAGCGGCCGTTCATGGTTTTCCCCTGCATATAGTTGTACAGCCTTAAAGTGCCGTCACTATAATTGTCCCCCAGACTAATGTCCCCTTCGAACTCTGTTGAATTTTTAAATATATAGCCGATTGAGGTCATGGGAAGATTTTTCATTCCGGGAATCTTCCTGTTATTCAGGTATGCCGTATCCATGGCCGAGCTTTTTACAGCGGGTCCCTGCATTAATGCAAAGCCGACGGCAGGCGGAGTTTCGGCGTAATAGTTGTCTTTACTGATGGAATTATATATATATCCCAGATTTAAAAGCGTATCGCAGCCGGCAAAGTCATCGGATGCATTTCCAATATCCATATCGCCCCATGTCATTGTATACATGCTGTCAATTGGTGTAGTGCTTTTATTTATGATTTTATATTTTTTGAAGATCATATTTTTCAGAGAACCCGGGTTCCTGAAAGCATATACCGTGCACTGCATTTCAATTCCGATAGGATTTGAACCGATGAAGTTCCGGGAAGTAGTCTGGTCCAGGTCGTTGGCAACGAACCAGATGGTCTCGTCGGCACCCGGTTCACCCGGGATATCTACGGAAGGGTTATACTGCCCGTCGTGATCCACGTCTTCATAAGGAGCCCCGTCAATAGCCGGCCATTCCTTCCAGTCCTTATCGTAGCGGTCCCTGATCTCGCTTTGAGTTCCTTCATTATCGCTTATTTCAGAGGAGAGGTCTGCCGTCTTATAGTCTCTTCTTACTCTATACATCCGGGCTTTTGAAGGGTCCCCGGGAGTTCCGCCCGGGAGGATCTTCCCCGGCTTCAGTCCTGAGATGTATGAGCTTCCATTAGCCCTGACCTCCCCGTTGATCTTCCCTGCCCAGAGGAAGCCCGATTCATAGACAGCCGCCTTACCGCTTCCTTTGGGATAAACGAAGCCTGAATTGCCCAAGAGGTTAATATCCGCCTGGCCGTCGGCATAAATTAAGGTGGAGATATTATTGACGTTCATATATGTGTGGGGCCACGTACCGGGATCCGCAGTTTTGTTCAGTTTTTTCCCACCGCCTTCAGCATACATGAGTGTGGATAATAAGATAAGAACGATCAGGCTGCCGTTTAGCTTATTAGGGGAGAAGTTCATTCCATGCCTCTGTTGAGTTAACGAATTTCAGGGGCAAGATAAAACATTTTATTTTAAAACGAAATCTGTTTATGGGGAATTAATAATTAAGGATCCGGGACTATAATCAAAGATTCTTCACGGATAGTCTGGGGCTAAAGCCGAATTTTTCTGCTCCGTTTCCCACGGCCTAAAAGGCCGCGGCTAGTCAGGAGTTAATACGTAATCTTAAGCGTCATGTAACTGCCGTGCCTTTTTATGTCGGTTACGGAGATGCCGGTTTTCTGCGGGGACTCATCTTTATTGCCCCCGTAGTAGCCGCCCCACGATTTTGTGGAAGGGCGCGTATCGTCTGTAAACTCGTCGCTTCTGTGGCCTTTTATCTTCTCGTCCGTAAAGAAGTCGCTCCTCATGCTCTGCAGGCGCGGAAAGCGCGAGGGGTCCTTAGGATACCAGCCCCAGGTCATTCCTTTGGTTGAGACCTCCCATTCCGAGCGGCCCCCGTCGGGCAAATATTCATAGACCCAGTGGTTACCGCCAATATTTTTCTGTTTCCCGTCGTCCAGGTAATCAAAGTCGTCACCCATCATGCCGTTCCAGTTTTTGGGGCGTTTATAATCGTCCCTCGGATAGTTGTCATCGGGCACGGGGTCGCCATTAAAGCCGTTATAAGGCACAGCCGCTTCAAGATCTATCAGATTATCGCCAAAGACGTTAATGTTATCCTTAGTCTCCTTGATGTGCCATATTAGTATTCCCTTGTTATAGCCCTCTTTGGGGTACTCATCGTAATTTGCAAAGTTTTTATCGAACTCCGTTGCGTTGTGAAATTCTATGAGGAAATATTCATCCTTTCCTCCCATGAAGTTTTCCCTTATCATCACTTTTGCTATTCTTCTATAGCCGCCGGTGATCTGTTGGGAAGTAAGGGGGTAGTTAACGTCTGAGAGTTTTATCTCGTCATAATTTTTATAATTGTTCTTGTTTATCACTATTATTTCCTCAGGCTTTATCCAGCCGAGATAGATCAGGTCATGCGATATTATTGGCGGCAGGCCGTAGAGTGAATGCTGGGATGGGATTGATGCGTTATGATACATCATGTCATATCCCCATAGTATATTATAGTGCCCCTCCCCTGCCTCAACGTCGTATCCCCTGTCGGGAAAACCGGTAAAGCCTTTGGGTGAGCCGTGGAGCCTTCCTATTATGTGCATTCTTTCATGAGCTATTGAGCCCAGGTCGCGCTGTATGCTGATAGGCCCGTCGTAAAGCACCATGCCCTTTTTGTTTTTAAGCTTTACATCCCAGCTTACAGTTCCGCCGTGCTGTGTGTTAAATTCATTTTTATTGATGCCCGTAAATACCATGTGAATTGCCTGAACGCCCTTGAAGATGTTGGGGTTCTCTGCATAAATTTTTTCTGCGGCCTCGCTTGCCATTTCATTCCAGAATACCCAGATGACGTCATCGGCCTCTTTATGCTTTTTTATCCACGAGGCAAGAGGGCTTTTTGTAGTGTAAGCCTTTCCGTCCTTCTGTTTCAGGAAATTAAAGTCGACTTTATACATTCCCCCCGAATGAGAATTAAAATAGTGGTTAAGGGCGGGCTTATGCCATTCATCGGCAGATATGGAGCCTCCTTTGGATTTTACGTAATCATTCAGCAGCCTTCCGTCGGGGAAAGAGCCCAGAAGAGGAAACTGATCATTTGACTTAATCCTGGGGTATGAGTTATCGCGGTCGGGAAAGCTGACCACAATAACGAGCTCTTTATAGTTACCCGCAAGCTTAAGGCTGTTAACCTGTGCAGGGGGAGCATTAAGCTCCCTGCGGTTCACCTCAGTTGTACAGTCTCCCGTAAAAAAAAGTAATGGAAGAAGAATTATCAGTAAGCGGATCATATTAAACTCTCATTTTGTGACAGAACACATTTTTAGACCCTGAACTTATGTAGGTAATTACGCAAATCGCGAAGTAAAAGGAAAGTCCTTATACGGGACTTAAGTTTTTCCCTTGGGAGTTAAGCGCGCTTTAGCTATTTTTAGTTTTTTAATCAGGGCAGTAATCTTAGCAGTATGTTTAGAATAGTTGTTGATGAAAATATATCTTTTGCAGAGGAAGCTTTCTCTTCGCTTGGCGAAGTGAGGCTTCTGCACGGAAGGAAAATTGACAGGAGCGCCTTAAAAGACGCTGATGTACTGGTAATAAGGTCCATTACAAATGTCAATGAAGGGCTCTTAAAGGACACTCCGGTTAAGTTTGTCGGTACGGCTACAATCGGGACCGATCACGTGGATTTGGATTACCTGAGGGAAAAAGGCATTGCTTTTTCAAGCGCCAAAGGGTGCAATGCCGATGCCGTGGCAGAATATGTTTTTACGGCACTGTTAACCATCGCAAAGGAAAAAGATATTGTCTTAAGGGATAAAACCCTGGGCGTTATAGGCGTGGGCAACATCGGAAGCCGGGTTGTGCGATACGGCAAGGCGCTCGGAATGAATGTACTGATGAACGACCCTCCTCTTAAGCGCCGGAGCATGAGCGGTGAGTTTATTTCACTTGAAGAGGCGCTTAAAGCCGATATTGTAACTTTTCACGTTCCTCTTAATATGGAAGGCGAAGATAAAACATACCACATGTTAAATGAGGAGAATCTTAAGCTCATAAAGCCCGGGGCCATACTTATTAACGCTTCACGCGGACAGGTAATTGACAATAAGGCACTTTTGGAGTTCCTGGATTTACGCAAAGATTTAAGTGTTGTGCTCGACGTCTGGGAGCATGAGCCTTCAATAAATTCCGGACTGCTGGAGAAGACTTCACTTGCATCGCCCCACATTGCAGGCTACTCGCTTGAAGGGAAAGTTAACGGCACTGTTATCATAAGGGATGCCCTCTGCAGTTTCTTAAAATGCAATGAGAGCTACAAGCCTGTTTTTCCTGAAACAGAAGATGCTGTTATTGACGCAGATGGAAGTCTATCCATTGAAAGCATCCTTTTTAATGTCTTTACAAAAGTGTATAATATACGGGAAGATAACCGCAATATGAGGCGCATCCCGGAACTTTTGCCTGAAGAAAAGGGGTTCTATTTCGATGAACTCAGAAAGCATTACAGGCTCAGGCGCGAGTTCAGCAATTACTCTGTAAAATTAAATCCTTATAACAAGGCATTTGCGGAAGTCTTAAAAACATTCAGGTTCAGCGTAAGTTTATGAAACAAAAGAGTCCGGGCGGCATAATTCAGCTTTTCCATGGGAAAGCTGCAGCTAAGAAGATTAGGGCGGCACTCTGCCTTATGCTCATCTTTGCCCTGCCTTTTAACCTGTTTTTAAGCAGCCGGTTCTCATTTACACCGAGGGAAAATACAAACGTCCCGCAGCAGCTTAATACTTTTATCTCATCGGGCGACCTGCCTTATGCGGGAGAGGTATTTACACGAAGCCTCGACAAGACGGTAAAAACCGGGACTTTCAGCGGCGTTATATCCTCTTTCAACAACTGCAGGCAGGTAAAATTCCGCTACTTTATCACAATTTCCCCGGGAAACCTGTCCAAAGAGGTAAGGACAAAGACTTTCCTGACCTCTCACTTTGCTACGGACACATAGATATAAAACACCCAAACCGGATTTAAATAATTAAGAAATGATTTAACAATTATTTTAATGGGAGTTTTATATGAAAGCTCAGCAGGATGAGTCCGTAAAAAGCGGAAAATCGACTGATGTAGGGTTTTATATGCTCGCCGGACTACTTGGAGTAAGCTTTCTTCTTATAGTCGGCTACATAATTTACGCCTTATTGTTCTAAGTTACACAAAAGCAGGCATTTGAATTATCAGATGCCTGCTTTTTTATTTTAAATAATTACACGAACAGCCACTGGATTATTATGAAGACCGGCAGAAGCACTATAATTGAAAACTTAAAAATGTAGCTGAAGAAGTCGGGCATTTTAATGTTGTTTTCCTCTGCAACCGATTTAACCATAAAGTTGGGGCCGTTTCCTATATAGGTCAGGCTTCCGAAGAAGACCGCGCCGATGCATATAGCCCTCAAGAGGGCAGATGGAATTCCCGCAATTTCGGGGATTTGCCCGAGTCCCAGAGCCAAAGAATGAAAAGTAACTGCCGTCGGGGTATTATCCAGCACGCTGCTTAGAGCCCCGGAGGCGTAGTAGAAATGCATGGGGGCATTTACACCCAGGTGCTTTGCATTTTCCTGCAGGTAGAGAAGGCATGGTACCATTGTTATAAATATGCCCAGGAATAAATAGGCCACCTCCTTAATCGGTTCCCACGTAAAGTTGTTGGATACTCTTATAAGGCGCGGGGTAAAAAGAAGTGAAAGGAGCACCATAAGAAGTATTGCAGCTTCCCTTAAGAACCTTAAATGGGCGTGTGTATTAATGAGCCCAATATACTGCTCGTTAATAAAGGCAACGGCCAGCACCACACCCAGAAGCCAGATAAAGTTGAGCTTCCCCTGGATTTTGATCGGTCTTATGTTCGTCCTGTCGAGCTTAACCCGTTCCGGCTTTTCTTTCTTATGGTAGTAAGAATCCACAAAATAGTAGATAATTAAAAGAAGGATGTTGGTAACGAGCCATTCCGGGAAAAGTGTAAAGAACCAGGAGAAGGAAGCTCCCCTTAAGTACATCATAAATAAGGGAGGATCGCCAAGGGGGGTAAGAAGCCCGCCGCAGTTGGCAACAATGCCTATAAAAAACAAAATAGTATGTACTTTATACTCCCTTTCCTTATTGGTCTGAATTACAGGGCGTATCAGGAGCATTGCAGCGCCCGTAGTACCCATAAATGAGGCCAGGACGGCGCCAATTGCAAGAAAGAGTGTATTTATGCCGGGCTTTGCCTCAATATCCCCTGTCAGGTAAATTCCCCCTGTAATTGCAAAAAGGGAGCCCAGGAGAATAATAAAGGGCACATAGTCAAAAATTATCGTCTCAAGAAGTTTTACATAAGCCCCCGCCCCGATGAGATAAACCACAATGGGGAGGCTTAATATTAAAGCAATAATAAGCTTATTCCTGTTTTTCTCCCAGAAATGGTTCATAAAAAGGGGAAATAGGGCAATTGAAGCCAGCATAAGGACAAAAGGAAGAAGGCTTATCAGAGGCACCTGCAGTTCGGCTGTTTCCATAAAATATCCCGGAATCCTAAATTTTGTTAAAGATCATGGAAAAACTAAGAAATAAATACTAATTAGAAAACAGGAACTTTATTAATTCCGGGCTTTAAAACATTAACGGACCGATTTATTAAATTGATATTCACGGCATTACTGGATATATTATTTTTTATGAATTTACGATTTTTAGTTAAAATTCTAATTATTCTTGCTGCAGTTAATACGGATATCTTTGCACAGAACGAGCCGGCTTTTCAGATTGCACGCGTCAAGTATAATGGCGGGGGCGACTGGTACAACGACCCCTCGGAAGAGGTAAATCTGCTTAAGTATGTCAGCGAGCATACGAACATAAAAGTTAAGGCAGATTATGTTTTTGTGGATCTGAACAGCGATGATATTTTTTCATATCCTTTCCTTTATCTGACCGGGCATGGAAATATTGTCCTTTCCGATAACGAGGTTACAAGGCTGAGAACTTATCTTGAAAACGGCGGTTTTTTGTACGTGGATGACGATTACGGGCTGGATAAGGCTTTCAGAAGAGAGATAAAAAGGGTTTTCCCCGATAAGAATCTGGTGGAACTACCCTTCAGCTACGGGCTTTACCACTGTTTTTACGATTTCCCGGCAGGAGTTCCGAAAACCCATGAGCACGACGGGAAAGCCCCGCAGGGTTTTGGAATCTTTCTTAACGAGCGCCTGGCTGTTTATTATACATATGAAAGCAACCCCTCGGACGGCTGGGCCGACCCCGAAGTGCATAACGATCCCCCGGCAAAGAGGGATGAAGCATTACGCTTCGGCACGAACCTGGTGGTCTGGGCACTTTCACACTAATTTTTTGTGTCTGGTTTCCGGAAAAGTGATGATTTGTCCCTGCTGAGATAGATTATTCATGCGGATATTTTGATTGTTACGACTTTTTATTTTGAACTGAACTATGAATTCATATTACAAAGAAATATTAAATAGATTTGACAAGCTTTCGAAACGGGAATACGCCAATTTAAGCCTTGCCGGGCTGGCATTTACGCTGATTATTGCGGTTTCCCTGTATCTGATATTGTCAATTCTTGAAGCGGCGGGAAACTTTTCCTCTGCCGTAAGAACGGCATTCTTCCTCATATTCCTTATAGCTTCAATAGGATCGTTCGGATATCTTTTTCTTTACCCGTTTTCTAAATACCTTAACATTTTCAGCCGTCCGGATTATAATGAAACGGCGCGCAAGGTTGGAAACTTCTTCCCTTCAATTAAGGATGAGCTTCTTAACGCCATGCAGCTCATACAGGTTAAGGAAAACGGCGGCGGAAGGTATTACTCGCAGAACCTTGCCGACGCAGCTTTTCAGCAGGTATATCTTAAAACCAAATCGGTTAATTTCAACGAAGCCGTCAGCTTTACAAAGGCAAGAAAGATGTTCCGCTATCTATCAGCTGCAGTGCTTGCTGCGGCAATTCTATTCACGACATTTTCATCACTCAGGGCTGCCTCATACAGGCTTATAAATTTCGGAAGTGAATTTATTCCGCCGGCAAAGTTTACTTTTGACGTTAAGCCCGGGGACTCCGAGGTAACAAAGGGAGAAGACGTTAAGATAAGAATTAAGGTTTTCGGTCCCAAACCAAAGGATGTAACGCTTGCAGTTAAGTACGTTGAACAGGCCGAGTTTGAAGAAAAAGAGCTGCATGCCGATTCATCGGGAAATTATTACTTTGAAATTCCAGCCGTCAGAAGCTCCTTTGCATATTTCGTTTCTGCCGAAGACGTTCAAAGCAGGCAGTTTAATATTACTGTAGTCGATAAGCCTATTATAAGGTCGATGGACGTCACCGTGACGCCTCCTTCTTACTCCGGAGGGCAGACGGTTGAGCAGAAGGATAACGGCAACGTAACATCTTTAATGGGAAGCCAGATCAAGTTCGACATTCTTTCAACCAAGGATCTTAAAAAGGCAAAGCTTGTCTTTACGGATTCCACCGAGGCTCCCCTTTCAGTAAACGGACGCAACGCATTCGGTTATTACAGAATAAAGAAGGATGTCAGTTATTCCATACAGCTTACAGACCTTGACGGGCATAATAACGACAACCCGATAAGCTTTTCAATTAAGGCGCTTACGGATAATTATCCCGCTATAGAATTTATTACGCCAAATAAAGACGTTACACTTAATGAAGACGACCGCGTGCCGCTTTTAATAAGAATAAGCGACGACTTCGGCTTCACGAGGCTCGTTATACACTACCGCCTGAGCGCATCCAAGGTTCAGAAACCTACGGATGTATTTTCAAACGTTGATATTCCGATACAAAGAGGCCAGAAAGAGCAGGACGTAAATTACGTCTGGAACCTCTCCCCATTAAAGCTTAAAGCACAGGACGTGGTAACGTATTATATTGAAGTTTATGACAATGACAACGTAAGCGGACCCAAGTCTTCCAAGACCGGGCTCTTTAACGTAAGGGTGCCTTCACTTGACGAACTCTTCAAGCAGGCGGACAACACACAGGAGTCGGCGGAAAAAAGATTAAATGAAACCCTCACCGATGCCCAGAAGCTGAAGGAAAACCTGGAGAAGATGAGCCAGGACTTAAAGCAGGACAAGAAGGACATCTCATGGCAGGAGAAGGAAAGGGTTGAAAAGGCGCTTCAGAAATTTGACGAGCTGGAGCACAAGGTTGACGACATAAGAAAAGACCTGGCAAAAATGCAGAACGACATGCAGCAGAACAACCTCCTTTCCAAGGAGACCCTGCAGAAATACATGGAGCTGCAGGACCTTTTTCAGCGCCTGAGCAGTGACGAGATGAAAAAAGCGATGGAAAAACTTCAGCAGGCCTTGCAGCAGATGAACCGTGATAATGTTCAGGCGAATATGGAGCAGATGAAGTTTGACGAGGACATGTTCAAGAAAAGCCTTGAAAGGACCCTTAAGCTCTTAAAGAGGACCCAGGTTGAACAGAAGATGGATGAGATATTAAAAAGGACTGAAGATCTGACCAAGCAGGCCGAGGACCTGAAGCAGGAAACACAGAAGAGCAATCTTAATGATAATAATCAGAAGCAGGATCTGGCAAACAAGCAGAAGGATGAAACAGAAGACCTGAAGGACCTTGAGAAAAAGATGGATGAGCTGCAGAAGAAGATGCAGGAATTTGAAGATATGCCGAAGGATAAGATGCAGCAGGCGCAGCAGGAATTTGACAAGCAGCAGAATGAACAGCTCTCGCAGGAGGCTTCAGAGAACCTGCAGAAGGGGCAGAAGCAGCAGGCACAGCAGAAGCAGCAGCAGCTTTCGCAGAACATGCAGCAGATGAAGCAGCGCATGCAGCAGATGCAGAAGCAGATGCAGCAGCAGAATCAGCGTCAGGCATTTAATGAGATGAGGAAAATTCTGGATAACCTCCTTACTCTTTCAAAAGAGCAGGAGCAATTAAAAAATCAGACTCAGAGGATGGATCCGAACAGCCAGCAATTAAATGAAAGTGCAAAGCGCCAGATGAATCTTCAGAGCGGGATGGACAAGATAATGAGTCAGATCGGGAAGCTTTCGCAGAAGACATTTGCCCTGTCACCCGAGATGGGTCAGGCCCTTGGGAAAGCTCAGCAGGGAATGCAGCAGTCGTTAAGGGATCTACAGATGCGAAACGGCAGTTCGGCCTCAGAGAAGCAGCGCGGCACGATGAGCGCGCTTAATGAATCGGCTGAAATCTTAAAGAAGTCGATGGAGAACATGTTAAACGGCCAGGGGCAGGGTTCAGGCATGATGTCTATGATGCAGCAGCTTCAGCAGATGTCGCAGAAGCAGATGAACCTGAACAACATGACGCAGCAGATGAGTCAGGGCGGGCTTTCGCTTCAGCAGCAGGCTATGATGCAGCGTCTTGCGCAGCAGCAGGATATGATAAGGAAGTCGCTTGAGGAATTAAACCGTGAAAGCAAGATGTCGGGTCAGTCGAAGAAGCTTCCATCAAACATGGATAATGTTCTAAAGGACATGCAGGAAGTTGTTTCCGACATGAAGACGCAGAAGTTAAATGACGAAGTAATACAGAAGCAGGAAAGGATATTATCCAAGCTATTGGATGCGCAGAGGTCGATTAACGACCGCGACTTTGAAAAAGAAAGGGAGTCTAATTCCGGCAAAGAAATAGCGCATCAGTCGGCAGCGGAATTGAACCTGCAGAAATCGAGGAACCGCCTGAAAGACGAACTGATGAGAGCAGTCCAGGAAGGATATTCCAAGGATTACGAAAGTCTGATCAGAAAGTATTACGAAGCTTTGCAGAAAGACGGGAACAGGTAAAGTTTAGCAGATTAGTTTTTAAGATGAGCCCTTCTTTTGAAGGGCTTTTTTATTGGATGAAGTCCAATTATTCAGAGCATCGGAGATGTGAATTGTTTGTAGCAGAGAATGATCCCCACCCCTTTTCAGAGCTCCGGAGGAGTCGGCTGCGGCCGATCTGTAGAAAAGCGACGTTCAAAAAATATAATTCAGAGCTCCGGAGGAGTGAATTGTCTGTAGAAATAAATGGTCTCAAAAATAATTCAGAGCCCTGGAAGGGCGACATATGGACCGGTATGCATAGATAATTATCTTACCCAAATAATTCCCCTTTTACGTGTCGCCACCTGCGGGGCTCCGGGGTGTTGTGGGGGATTCGGTTCCCGGGGTTCCGGCGTCCGCCGCCGCGGACTTGTCACCCGGGGCTACAAACAAGTCGTCCTCCAGGGAGGACTCTATGAATATTACTGTTCCAAATCAAATTAATAGCTTCTTGATTTCTTCTGAAGGATGGGAATAGTCCCGGCCGTATTTGTATGGCGTGTTATTTATTCTATGCGAAATCTCATAGAGGTCCATTTCCGGATCAGCTGAAAGGAAAGTTTTGGCAATGAAAACCATGTCGTTCATGGATCCCAGGACTGACCGGCTGATGGTTTTGCTTATAGTGATATTGCTAGTGTATTTAAGAATCATATTCAGGAAATCATCGTATCCCTCATGTTTCATTGCTTCCGAGAGGGCAATGACTGCGGCCTGAACAAGCCTATAGGGATTATTTATTCCCTTCCCGGGGAGAATGACAGAATAGAGGGAATGAGCGTTTGTGAAGATAATATACTGTGTTCTGTTCCATGTAAACAGATTGCCGTACCATTCATCAAGGGGAGATTCCGCGCTCACGGTTTCATCGGGAAGGGGCATTTCCTTCAGCTTTTGGGCGAGTTTGTTTGTAATTCTTAAGAGCATTATGTTTCCCTCTTAACGTTTCCATATAAGGCAGCAATTTTAGGTGTAAAAATAGTGCAATCATGGAATTAAAAAAATAGCGATGCATAATTCCTGAAGCTGTTATATCCAGATGCCGCGGTCAGCGGCTTTAAAGCAAAAACAATTTGTAAATGGGTTGATGCCAAAAGATTCAGTCGGGATGGGGAGATTAACAAAAAAGGCTGCCCCGAATTGCTTTCAGGACAGCCTTTTTTGGTTTTGTTCAATGTCAGTTGAGATTAATGCTTCTTCGGAGTTCCCTTTTCAGGTCGCTTGCCGGCGGTGTTCCGTAGTGGAACCCGTTTTCATCTTCATACCCTTTCGGCGCAGTTACCATCTCAATTACTACCCATAATACAAATACGGCCAGGTACAGGAATATGTACAACATGCTCCCCTCCCTTACTTTGTTTTATTATCGTTCTCCGGCGGGATCCACTCTTTATTTAATAATAAAATTTTCCTGGAAAAAGGAAAGGGGAAAAATCACAGCGGAAAAATATTGTTTTTTATGTGCGGGATGATTTAACGAAGGGCGCACCGCCGTGCGCCCCTACCGAAATGGTAAATTATGACTGCTTTTTGTGGCGCTCGGATATCAGTTTGTAGACGCGCGCGGAGATCTCTTTCATCTTGGGTCCTGCCTCGTCTTCTGTAAGCGGCATGAAGCACGAAATTATGTATCTTATCTTTCCATCATCAACAATGCCCACATCGTTTGTCCAGTAGCTGAACCAGCCGGTCTTGTTGTAATACATTACGTTCGGCGGCAATCCCGCGAAGAGTTTGGACTTATCCAGCTGACGCCCTAAGAATGTCTTAAGCTGCATGCTCACCCAGGGATTAATCATATCATTGGTGTAGATCCTGTACATAAAATCGGCCCCGTGGAGTGCACATGTCATTGTGCTGCGCACGGTATCGTAGCCCGGGTCCTCAAATTTCCTTTTTAAGAACTTGCGTGTTACTTCGCTTCCCTGCCAGCCATAGCGGTGCATCATATCGTTGATAGCGGGACGGCCTGCAATATCAATCATGCAGTTGGCGGCCGAGTTGTCGCTTCTTGTGATCATAAGATCCAGAAGGTAATTGATTGTCAGGGTGTCGCCTTCTTTTATAACCGGACGCGGATCTTTAAGCTCGGTCCTGCTGTCTACATCATTGGGAGCCTTGACAACGTAGGGTTCGAGCAGTGAATGCTTCCCTTCGCTTACCTGCGCAAGCACCTGTGCCGCCACATACATCTTATAAACGCTGGCAGGATAAATAAAGTTATCCATGTTCACACCACCGATCACGGGTTTGGGACCGTTGAGGTCTATTACGGCAAATGAGATCTGTTCCAGGCCATCCTCACCAACGTTAAAATCCTTATTCAGGCCGAGTGAGTTCACTATTTCCTGAAGCGATTTTGAAAGATCTTTATCCAATGTGTAGTAGGCCGGTATATTCTGTCCGTAGGCCTGGTGGAAGAAAAGGAATAAAACGAACAAAAAGGCTTTTTTCATGCCTGCTCCTCAATTTTTCAAATAATTTTATAAAATGTATTTTGTGTTTTATACCGGGTCTATATGCACGAAGACTTTTCTTACCTCGGGAAGGGCTTCAATTGCATACTGAACCTCTTTACCGATGTCGTGGGATTCTTTTGTGCTGACGGATCTTTTTACCTCTATATGAATTTCAATGTGAAACTTATCGCCGACGTAGTGTGACCTCAGGTCGTTCAGGCCTTCAACGCCACCGACTTTCAGTGCGCGGCTGGTAATTTCCATGATCAGGTTTTGATCGGCGGCCTTGCCCATAAGGTAGTCGATATTTTCCTTTGCAATTTCATAACCCGAGCGCAGGATAAAGAACGCGACTAATAGTCCCCCGATGCCGTCAACCCTGGGATATCCAATCTGAACAGCGATGACGCCCAGGAGTGCAAGCGAAGAAGCCATTACGTCGTTAATGGAGTCCACGGCCTGCGCGCGCACGGCAGTTGAGTTATACTTTTTCCCGACGTATACCTGGTAGCGGTTCATTATAAGTTTAACCACAATTGTAACGCCCAGGACCAGGTAGACAGGAAGTGAGATATTGATGTCCGCCGGGGTAATAATTCTTTTGACCGACTCCTGCACAATATCCAGACCCAGGACGCCCGCAAAGACTGCAACTATAAATGTTGCAATAGGCTGTGCGGCAGTATGGCCGAACTGATGCTGATCATCGGGCTTCATGGATGATATCCTGACGCTGTACTTAATTGCAAGTGAAGATATTATATCAGTAGAAGAATTCACCGCCTCGGATATAACCGTAAGTGAATTGGATATAATTCCCACCGTCAGCTTCATGAGAAAAAGTATGATATTCAGAAAAAGAGCCAGCGTTGTAGCTTTTTTAAGGGGATCGGCCATAAAATAAAACCTGTATTCTAATTTCTATTCCGGAAATTAATACCTTTAAGGCTAATATTCAAAACCCGGCATAAAGCCGGGTTTTAAGATAACAAAATACGCTCATTAATAAAATGCAGCTTAAGAAAATAAAGTTCTTTCCTGCTGTTACATTTTATTTTAAGACTTCTCTTCCCACACCTGTGCAATGGTTACGATATTCTTGACTGAGATTTCCATATCCTGAATTGCAACCCATTCGAGCTGGCTGTGGAAGCTGTGTTCGCCTGCAAATATATTCGGCGTAGGAAGCCCCATATATGAAAGGCGTGAACCATCCGTGCCGCCGCGGATCGGGGACATGATAGGTTCAATATCGAGCCTCTTAAGGGCTTCGACCGCATATTCAGCCACCTGCGGGTGCTTATCGAGAACATACTTCATATTTCTGTACTGCTCGATTACCTCAAAATCCATGCGTGAACCGGGGAACTGTGCAACAGCCTTCTGTGCCAGGTCCTTAACCGTGTCTTCATATTCTTTCAGCTTTTCGGTAACAAAGTCGCGTATGATGAATTTTACAGTAGTCAGTTCCTCGTTGCCGTTTAATGACGTAGGGTGTACGAAGCCTTCCCTTTTCTCAGTTGTTTCAGGAGAAAGAGTGTCCTTGGGCAGGCTGTTTACGAAGTAAGAGGCAACCTTCATTGAGTTGACCATTTTGCCCTTGGCGTATCCGGGGTGGATATTCTTCCCGAAGAACTTAACCACAACGGCATCGGCGCTGAAGGTTTCAATTTCAACTTCGCCTCTGGAAGAGCCGTCGACCGTATAGGCGTACTTTGCGCCGAACTTTTCGACGTTGAACTTTTCGGTGCCGCGTCCAACTTCCTCGTCGGGTGTAAAGCATATTTTAATTGTGCCGTGCTTCTCTTCAGGATGAGAAAGGAAATAATTTATAGCGTCCATGATTTCGGATACTCCGGCCTTATTGTCGGCTCCGAGGAGCGTAGTGCCGTCTGTAGTAATAATATCGTACCCGGTCATATTTTTAAGGTCGGGGTTTTTCTCGACTTCAATTACCTGCGAGTTATCTTTTGACAGCACGATATCGCCGCCCTGATAGTTCCTGTTTATTACAGGGTTTACGTTGTAGCCCGAAACGGCAGGTGAAGTATCGACGTGCGCAATAAAGCCGATTACGGGTACATCCTTACTGGTATTAGAAGGAAGCGTTGCAATTACATAGCCGTGCTCATCGACGTGAGCATCTTCAAGGCCCATATCCTTAAGCTCTTTTGCCAGGTCGCGCAGAAGTATGAGCTGTTTAGCGGTGCTTGGAAAAGTTGTGGATTCCTCGTCGGACTGCGTATCGTACTTAACGTAACGCAAAAATCTTTCCACGCAGGTAAACTTATAATTTGGATCAAACATTACAGCCTCTTAAGTTTATTAAGAAAATTCTTTTTTATTTTAGTACGGTTTATTTAGCAGCCGGCATTCCGATCTGTGCCCATTCCTCTTTTGAGGGTCCGTATACGCCGGGAACCTTAAGCCCCGCCTGGCGCATTAGGATGGTCATCTGCCCGCGGTGGTGGATCTGGTGAGCGCTGAGGGCAGAAACCGTATTGCCGCGTGCCCATTTCTCGCCGTACATATCGTCTTCTATAAGGAGGGATTCATCCGTCCAGTTTGAAGTAACCTGGTCCAGGAGAGACTTTGCGGCCTTTTCATAAACGCTGCAGATCTCCTGAGCAGTTCCGGGCATTGGAGCGTCCTCGGGAGGGCAATCGACTGTGAGCCCTGTTCTTTGCATCATTTCGCCTATGGACAGAGTAATATGCCATGCAATAAATCCGAGCGTGCGCCCTTCCGGCACTACTTCCTGGTTTAATGAAGCGTCGGTAAGATTCTTAAAAACCTTTACGGTAGATTCGAGTTCAAACTGCCAGTCCTTCTGGAAATCAGAGATCCTATAGTACATTTTATCCTCCCTCTCTATGAATATTAAATATTAAACAAAATTATAAAATAAACTAATTTTAACAAAAAGGAATTTAAAAAGGATGGGGAGATTGTGAGACGGATTCTTTTTATGAATAGCCACGATCGTCCGCGGATGATCGTGGAAAGGCGATTCTCTCTCCCCCGGGGCTTTAGCCCCAGATTCTTCACGGAGGATCGGGGGCTAAAGCCCAAAATTTTTTTGTTCCCTAGTCCACGAGCTGAAGCTCGTGGCAATTCAGTCGTGAACTATTATTCCCCGAGATATTTGTTGATGTAGCTTTTGGCGTCGAACTTTCTGCGGCAGCCGTACTGGCTCATGTAGCGGATTTTGCCGTAGACTTTCCGTTCTCCCCAGCCGCGGTCGTGCACGCCTCCGATGGACCACGCAATTCCCGTGTAGCCGTTCGGGTCGCGGCCGTCGAGCGAATATTTATCATTAAGATAAACAGCTATCTTCATTGCCTCTTCAGGACCCGTGGTCCATTCGAGGATCTTTTTTGCCCAGTACATACGGAGGTATCCGTGCATCTTGCCCGTAGTTACCATTTCTATCTGTGCGGCATTCCAGAGATTGTCGTGCGTGTGAGCTTTTTCAAATTCCTCAAGTGAATATATGCACTCCCTGGGGTCTGCCCTGTGCTCGTTCAGGGTATACTTCGCCCATTCGGGAAATCCATCAAACGAATCGTAATTTTCATTGTAGCAGCAGAAATTATCGGCAAGCTCTTTTCTTACTATCAATTCCTCTAAGAAAGCCTCCGTTATGCCGGGATTTGTAACAAAGCTTCCCATATTAAGTGCGACCCTTTGAGAGGCAATCTGCCCGAAGTGCAGGTATGGCGAAAGGTTCGACTGCACGTTTTTATTAGGGTTATTCCTCTCTTCGGTATAAAGCGCGGCCTTTGTTTCAATAAAAACGTTCAGTGTTCTTAAAGCCTCACCTTCTCCCGGCGTAAGCCAGTCAGCCTCCTTTACGCTGTAATCTATTTTCAGCGACTTTTCAATTTTACTCCAGTCAATTTCCTTCTGCATGGGGAATGTGTTCTCAGGCATTTTTACGGGGAGAGGAAAATCCTCAAGAAATTCTGCCAGATGCCGGTTGATTTTGGGGCGGAAAGTGTATGCCGCAAATTCCTGCTTAGTGGAGGCGACCCAGCAGGGGACAATATTGTGCGCATCGACTTCATAGATGTGAACGTCTGTCTTTGATGCCACTTCATTTTTCCACTTTCTTTTTATCCTCAAAGGATCAAAGTCGGTAACGACGGCTGCAGCATTCATTTTAGATATGAATTTTACCAGCACGTCCTTTGGCTCCCCCGTCAGTATGTGAAAAGGGACGTTATAAAGCCTGAGTTCATTTTCAGCCTCCTTTAATCCCTTAAGCATAAATGCATACTGCCTGTATGCCGCATCAAGGAACGCCGGCACAAGGCAGAAGACAACGGCCAAGGGGCGCTTCTGCTTTAAGGCCAGTTCCTGGGCAAAAATAAAGGCCCAGTTGTCATAAACTCTCTGGTCGCGGCTCATCCAGTATATTACCGCACCAGGCTTATTTGTACCCTCTTTTAATACTCTTACCCTTTTTAGGTTCATATTATTTACCGCTGGTTCCGGAATCAGATTTTAACAGACAGTATTTCATTATTTCCCTTTCAGATATTTATTAAACCATTGTTTCCGCATTTCGTCGACCTCTTTTTTATGAGTGCGCAGGAAGTGATCTCCGTTTTCTATCATTACGAGGCGGAAAGTTATTTTTTCTTTGAGCAGTTTTTCTGAAAGTGTGAGTGAATCCTTCGGGGAGACTCTTTCGTCTGCCGTTCCGTGAAGAAGAAGGATGGGGGTATTCTTTGAAAGCTTTTCCGGGAAATTTACAATGGAGCGTTTGAAGCAGGCCTCTTTGAAGGTTTCAGAGTCGTAGCTTCCAAGGTTTCTTTCATAAAGCGTGCGCATGAAGCGGCTTTCAGAGGCGCTGCAGTGCAAGTCGGCAATGCCGCCTGAAATAACGGCAGCTTTGAAGCTGTGGTTTCGTGTAAGAGTAAGGTATGTCATCATTCCGCCGCGGCTCCAGCCTTCAATTCCCCAGGTTTCATTGTCGGCCTGAGGGATTTGAGAAGCCAGGGGGATCAGGTTCAGTACGTCATTTACGTCGCTTCCGCCAAACTCGTCGTGCCCTTCGCCACCCACGTTTCCGCGGTACTGCGAAGCAAGGACCACATAGCCCCAGCCCGAGAGCTGCCCGAAAATGCCGCGCGCGGTAAAATCGTCTATTGCCCCCTCGTTTCCAGAGCCTCCGCGGTTCCAGATTACGCAGGGGAATTTCCCGCTTTCCTTCGGGTATGCAATAAAGCCCTTAACTTTAAGGCCGTCCGAAATGTAGGTTATCTTTTCAACCGTGGAATTCTCAACGGCAGAATCTCCCCAGCCGCTTTTTACCATCCTAAGCTGTGAAGGGTTAAGATCTATTATTTTCCTCTCAGTAACAATTTCACTCATCTTTTAGAGAACCGGAATAGTATAAAAAATGCTCATATAATGAGATACTTAATAGAACATTTCAGATCAATTCAATTTTAGGGGCCGCCGGCAAATTATTTTAAGGCAATGATACCCGTCTGGAAAAGTTCAGCATGAGAAGGGTGGCATGTAAGAACAATCACCTGCTTTTCCTCTGCAACTTTTCTTATGCAATCTACGGCAACCTTCTGACGCCCGGGATCGAGATTAACTAAAGGGTCATCCATTATAATAAATCCCCTGCGTCCGTTAAGGTAAAAGCCCGCCATGCCGAGTCTTACGGCAAGGGCCAGAATGTCCTTTGTGCCGGCTGAAAGGAGTTCGACAGGCATCACACTGCCGTTGGAATGCACCCCTTCGGGCACTATCTCTTTCATGGATGTTCCGGAATACTTATCTATTGTAAGCGTCTTAAGAAAAGCGTCGACCTCTTTTTTAAGGGGCTCGAACGTATCGCGGTCAATCTCTTCAAGTATATTCTTCAGTTCCTGCTCTATAAGGAGGTAGCCTTCCCCTTCCTTCTTTGCCCTTTCAAAAGCTTCTCTTGTTTCCGAAACTTCGCTTAAGAGCTCCTCGGCAGAAGAACCCGGGTGGTTTTTCTCGTGTTCGGCTTTTTCAACCTTAAGGTCGTTAAGCCTGTCTTTTTTCTCCTCATAAAGGGACTTCTTCTTTTCATATTCCCTTATAAACAGGGCGGTATCGGAGAACTCCCTGGGCAAAGGCTGGAGCCTTTTAATTTCTTCATCCAGCCTCATCTCTTCAATTTTCTGCTCTGTAAGGATGCGGCTTAAATCGTCTTCCGAAATATAGCTGCTCTGCCACTGCCTGATCTGTTTTGATTTTTCCTCAATGTCCTTTTCTACGCGTGCAAGCTTTTTACCGAACTCGGCGGACTCCTTCAGAATTTCAGACAGCGACCTTTGCGGCTTTGCCTCCTCCAGGCTTTCGTACTGCTTCTGCAGGTCGGGGAAGCTCTTATTGCCAATTTCATGCCTGAGGCTTTCGCGCAGCCTCATTACTTTTTCCAGCTGCTCTTTGTACACTTCGGCTTTCTGCCTGAGCTCGCTTTCATTTATGGCGGAAAACTTTCCGAGGAGCTCCATGTAGTTCCTGCGGGAGTCTTCAAGCCTTTGCAGGATTTCCTGAATGTTCTCGTTATCTGAAGAAACAGAAATGCTGAAGCCTCCGTCTTTAAGAACGACGCTTCCGCTTATGATACTTTCGTAAGACTCGTCAATCTTCAGTTCTATATCCTTAGGGGAATTAAGGCCTTCAGTTATATTTAACTTAATGTTTTTCCCGGCATGAATCTTCAGCCTCAGCTTCTGGGCTTCAAATTTTATTCTTAATGCGTCCAGGCTTCTTGAAGCTTTTTCCACATCCTTAATGTCCTGATCCGTTACCTTCTGAAGGCTTTCCAGCTTTTCTTTTTCAAGCATGCCCTCGTCCATGATCTTTTTTGCCCGCTCAAACTTATCTCTTATGGAGCGCTGCGCCTCATAGACTTCAGCCTTCTTTTCCTCTTCATCGAGGGATTTAATTTTTGCCAGTAGGTCGTTGCGGTTTTCAGTCAGGTACTGTATTTCAATATCGGCTCTTGGCCAGAGCTTCTGGACTTCCACGAGCTTCTGGAGTCTTTCCGAAATGACAGTTTTCTGCAGAGTGAGGTTCTGTCTTTTACCCGAGGCCTCATAGGCCGCCTTATAGCGCACGACAAAAGCTTCAAGACAGTTTTTCTCTTCCGAGATTTCCCTTATTTTCAGGATTATCTCATCCAGGCGCTTTTCAAAATCACGCGCCTTGTTATAAAGGTCCTCAGCCTTCCTTGAGCTGTAGTAAGCATCAAGAATTTTTCCAACGTCTTTTTTCCACTCGTTTCCGTAATCCCTCATTCCCTCGGGCCTGCCTGAAAGCCTGTCCCAGCGTGAGAAGTATTCCTTCACCTTAGAGTCTGTAAGCTCCTTTAGTTTGGGGACTGAGACGCCGTCCATCTTAAAGCGGGAGTTTCTTAAGATTTGCTGGATAGATTCCGAGGCCTCCCCTTTTGCCTCCATCTGTTTAATGGTTTCGGCTAAAGAGGCCTGGCGTATTATGAGCACATTTTCGTACGTGCCGCGGTTAAGCCCCAGTATTGAATTCATTTTTTCCGTGATCTCTTCGCCTGAGGTAAAATATCCGCCGCCCGGGAAACTGAGGCGGGAGCTTTTTGCGGCACCCCAGTACTTTTCGAGGCATAAGGTTTCGCCGTCAGAAACGATCTCCATGGCAACGTGCACCGTATCGCCGCCGCCGATAGGGATAAAGCCTCCCATAACGGATTTGAACTTTGAAGGCGTAAGATTGGTATCAACAAAGAGGACCGACTTAATGGCATTAACAAGCGTGCTTTTGCCCGATTCATTTTGCCCAAGGATGACGTTAAGCCCCTTGTCAAATTCTATAGTTCTGTTGCCGGTGCCTGCAAAGGGGTTCAGCTTAATGCGGCTTATTATCATTTCTTTGCCTCCTCTATGAGTCCGAATGCAAGCTGGAGGGCAAGTTCGTTTTGGCTGTTTTCAATTTTGCTCAGCAGGCGGTAAGGAAGAGAATCGGAAGAAAAGCTTTTTTCTATATAATCTTTATCTATGTTAAGAATGACGTCCTGCGTATCCGCCTCCAGGTAGGCAAGGCTTTCCTTTATTCCGTTAATAAAATCAGGGAGCATTTCGAGCTCTGTGTTATTTAAGCGCCCGGTCATCTTAAGCTTCATGAGTGTAGTTTCTTTTGGAAGCGTCAGAATTTCACTTTTAAGCCTTTCCAGGTCCTGGAGTGAATAAACTTTTTTTTCCCACGTCTTAAATGTATATGTGCCGGTTCTTATGGATTCATACTTTAAGGAATTGTCGTCCATCGCCTCAATTATCCATGCGTAGCCTTCGTGCATGCAGTCGAAGCCGTCGGGGCAAGGGGTTGAAGGCATAAAGAAGACAGGGTTCATGCTTCCGCCTGACTTTGGGAACTGAATGTGTGTATGCCCGAGGAGAAAGAAATTTACTCCGCTCTGCCTCATCTCATCAACGGTCATAGGGAAATAGTTCTGCCCCATATCGGGTGAAACCCCTTCAACGCTGCCGTGGGCAACAGCTATATGGAGAGCCTCTTTTTTCTTTTCAGCCTCTTTGATCCATCCGATCATGTTTTCAGAGGAGTGCTTTGTGCGGCAGGCTCCGGGATAGAAGATGGCGTCCCTTTCCCCTATTTTAATGCTAACAGGTTCCGGCCTTTCAAGAAATATCAATAGGTGTTCACTCATTTTCTCGCGGAATGCGGTCCAGATAGATTCCGGATCATCCTCAATAAAGTCGTGGTTTCCGGGGAGCACACAGACCGCAGTGCCCTGGAATTCATTTAATGCCTGGGCAGCTTTCCTCACTTCAGTTTTGGCAATGTTTGTCCTGTCGAACATATCGCCAGCAATTACGAACAGGTCGCACTTCCTCCCGTTAGCCGTTTGGACCATTCTTTTGAGTGTTTCCAGCGGCTCCTCTACGAGGCGTTCCTTTAAGTCCTGCGGGTAATCCCTGCCGGAGAACCTGAGGCCTATATGGATATCTGCAGTATGAAATATTTTTATGCTCATAAAATCCGGGGCAAAGTTCTAAAAATCTTACATTCACTTTCTTTCGCAATATTGCAACAATATATCAAAAACACGAGAAATAAAACAGAATTTGAGGGCGCAATTTAAAGAAAATAAAGCTATTCTCAAGAGTTGCTTATCAAAAAAATATTTACAAAATTAAATTTGTCGTATAAAAGATTCTGTTCCGGAATTGGTGTAGTCAGTCAGTAAATCCTTTTTCAATTATAAATACATAATTAGGGGTATTACATGTCAAAACTGATACTTTCCATATTTACTTTCTTTATCTTATCTGCCGTCTGCCTGGCGCAGACAACAAGCGAAAGTCCTTTCGGAAAAACTCCTGATGGAGTGAATGTTTCCTTATACACTTTAAGCAACAGCAAGGGTATGAAAGCCGATATCACGAATTACGGGGGCATAGTTGTAAGGCTTGTTGTGCCGGACAATAATAATAACTTTTCAGACGTTGTGCTTGGTTTTAACTCCATTGAGGGGTACACGCAGGATGAATACATAAAGAATTGCCCGTATTTCGGCGCAATCATCGGGCGCTACGGCAACCGCATTGCATACGGGACTTTTAAGATTGGGACAGAAGAATACAAGCTTGCAATTAACAACACTCCGGGCGGTATACCGTGCTCTCTTCACGGCGGAATTAAAGGCTTCGACAAGGTTGTCTGGCAGGCCGAGGCGTCCGTTCAGAACAACGTTCCGCAGTTAAAGCTTCACTATTTAAGCCGTGACGGTGAGGAGCACTACCCGGGAAACCTGGATGTTACTGTAACTTACTCTCTTACGGATGACAACGCACTTAAGGTAGAATACCTTGCAACTACAGACAAGGCAACTCCCGTAAACCTTACAAACCATTCCTATTTCAATCTGAAGGGCGAGGGCTCGGGCGACATCCTGGATCATGAGCTGATGATAAATGCAGACAAATTTACTCCTGTAAACAAGGGACTTATACCGACTGGTGAGCTTAAGGAAGTAAAAAATACTCCTTTTGACTTTACAACGGCGCACAAAGTTGGCGAAAGGATAAATGATAAGGACGAGCAATTGGAGTTTGGAAGAGGCTACGACCACAACTGGGTTCTCAGCACCACAAATGACGGCGAGTTAAAAACAGCGGCAACGGTTTACGAGTCAACAACAGGGCGTTTTATGGAAGTACTGACCACAGAGCCGGGCGTTCAGTTTTACTCGGGCAATTTCCTGGACGGCACACTTAAGGGTAAAAGCGGCAGCGCCTACGGATTCCGCAACGCGTTGTGTCTTGAGACGCAGCACTTCCCCGATTCCCCGAATCATCCTGAATTCCCAAGTACAATTCTTGAGCCCGGGAAAGAGTACAAGTCGACCACAATGTACCGTTTCAGCGTGAAATAAGCTGTTAAACAGAATGATCAGAGCATCTGGCAAAGTATGAACAGGAAAGCCCCGGATTTTTAATTCGGGGCTTTTTGTTTTACTTCATATGGCTTTATTCTCCTACTGATACCGGTTATGGATTCCTCAGAGAGGGAATTTAAAGAGTGTTGACAAAAACAACTATTTATGCTAAATTGTCAACATAAGGGAGGTTATATGTTTGAAGAATTATTTGGAAATCGTCTGAAATCGGCCAGAATAATGGCCGGGCTGTCTTTGGAGGATCTGGCAGCTTCAATAGGCAGAAAAGTAACCAAACAGGCTCTGCAGAATTACGAGAAGGGCCTGAGGAAACCGGATAGTACTACTTTAATTGCATTGTCAAGGGCGCTTAATGTTAAAACTGATTACTTTTTCAGAAGAATTGATGCTCCGGTAAATGAATTTGAGTTTAGGAAAAAGTCTAAACTGACGGTTAAAGAGGAAAAATCGATCAAGGAAATTGCCAAAGATTATCTGGAAAGATACCTGGAATTGGAATGTTTGCTGGGTATGGATAAAAAATTTGTAAACCCGTTAAAGGACATTAAAATAAAAAGTCTGGCCGATGCAGAAGCTGCTGCAGTTAAACTCCGTGAAGAATGGAAGCTGGGGTTAGATTCCATGCCAAACCTGATTGAAACGCTTGAGGATAATGAATTAAAAGTTTATGAAGCTGATGCTCCTGAGACTTTTGACGGCCTTGCAGCAAGGACGGAAGATTATTCTTTAATAGTTGTAAATAAAAATATTCAGGACCTGACGCGCAAAAGGTTTACGGCAGCACATGAGCTGGCCCATATTTTATTAAATATTGAATCCGGTGATGCAAAAGAAAAAGAACGGCTTTGCCATAGTTTTTCAGGTGCGCTGCTGCTTCCAAAGGAAGTATTATTCAGGGAATTTGGACAGAAAAGAAATTATTTCCGCCTGGACGAACTGTGTGCCATAAAGGAAGAATATGGCATCTCACTACAGGCAATAATCAGGCGGGCATATGAGCTGGAGATTATAACTGCCTCCAAATATAAGGAGGTATGTATAAAATTCTCAAAGCACGGATGGACTAAAAATGAACCCGGTAAGTATGCAGGAGAGGAAAATCCCAAAAGGTTTAAAAAACTATTGTCCAGAGCACTTGCTGAAGGCATAATCACTATAAGTAAAGCCGCCGTTTTAGCAAATGTTGGAATAGATAAATTTGATCTGGAGCATAATCCGATATTATGAGAATAATAGTTAAAGATGCCAATATAATTTTCAGCTTATTGGATTCTGAACTGATGGATTTATGCCTAAAGCTGGATTATGAATTCTGGACAAGTGATTTTGTTATTAATGAGATTGAGGATACAGGGCAAAAAAGAAAAATCGGCAAGTACGTCAAGGATAAAAGGATAAATATCTATTCATACAACGGCGAGGAAGTTGCCCAAATATTTGAACTCTCTGAGAACAGGTCACTTTCTGATGCCGATTGTTCAGTATTTTTACTGACCCAAATAAAAAATGGAATATTATTAAGCAGTGACAGGGCCTTAAGAGCGTTTGCTACGAGGAATGGGATTGAGGTAAAAGGAATGATCTGGATACTGGATGAACTGGTAAAGAATAAAATTATGGATCCGTCTGCTGCTGCTGAAAAGCTGGAGTTTATAGCTGAAAATAGTATGTGGCTGCCGGCTTCTGAAGTTGAAAGCAGGATAAATAGATGGAAGGGGATGAGCAAATAATATCGGGGAAAAGGCCAGGTAAACATTTTACTTAACAGCTTACGCGCGAAGGAATTTTGATTATTTTATTATAACCGGAAAGAGGCTGTCTTACCCCTTCCCGGTTAAACACATTTCTCTGTCTCTTAGTAGTTCAGCCAGTAGGCGAACTTGAGGAGGAATATGTTGTCGGGCTGGGCATTCAGGAGGTTTGTAAAGTCGCGCCTGAAGGACATATCGCCCGGGTTGTCTTCGTTTAATTTCGACTGCGTCCATACGAGGTATAATGACGATCCCGCCATGAATTCCCACCTTAGGACCACGTTGCCCCTTAAGGACTTAAAGTTAAAGTCGGGGTTATCGAACGTGAATGCCTCGGCATTCTTATCCGGCTTTACAGTATACTGATTATTCTCTTTATCGTAGCTTACCTGTGAGGCTTCATAGGTTCTGTAGCTTAATGATCTTGGGGCCGAGAGCTCCTTGAAATCAGTAAATTTTCCCGTTGATATCAAAGGCTGCATGAACACCTGCAGGCTGAGCGTTGGGGTAAACGTCCAGTTGAGCCTGATGTTGGCTGAAATGGTTGTCTGCTTCATCTTTCCGAACACGTATCGCGTGCCGTATGTATTTACGGCCACGGGGTCGCTGAAGTTATCTATCCACTGCAGGTTCTCACTTACCGTGCTTACAGAAGGACCTATGCTGAAGGTTGCCTGCGTGGCGGGCCTCCACTCAATATCGGCCGATACGTTGCGGTAGAGGCTTTTCATTTCATCGCCCGAATAAGAGCCGGAAACGTTAAGCACCACATTTTTCCTGCTGTCTGTCGATCCGCTCAGATCTATTTCATAGCCCGCGGGGTTACTTACAATGGGGCCTCCCCGCGTAAGAGTGTTGTGATAGCCCCGCTGGAAATAGATGGCCTGCACATTCATTCCGTAGTAATTCAGGAACTGCAGGTCTGACATTACAAAATAACCCGATACAAGGGCATCGCCGTCAAAATTATAGCTTCTGAAGTGTGCCGCATAGAGCTGTTTATTTCTAAACATAAAATTGTCGGGATCAAACCACCTGTAGCCCACAACAACGTGTGAGTTTATAACGTCAGCCCTCCACTGGTAGCCGAGGTCATTTACCTCAAAGCCCGGGGACACGGCGCCAAAGGCCGCATTTACATAGAAATTTCCTTTCTGCTTATTCAGCGTTACCCTGCCCAGAAAGCCCGCCATGGAATTTATATTGCTGTCCAGAACCGCGTACTTTGCGTCGGGCCTCTGCATATAGCGTACGGGGGATTCCTGCATGCTTATCATATAGTCTTTTGTTCCGTGCACGTATGAGCCTGCCATATAGCCTGTAAGGACGTATGTATTATTCTCATCCAGCATTGTCCAGCCGTCCAGCCCGAACACATATGAATGATCGCTTAAGCGTTCTTTGAGACCTTCATCCTTAAGGCTGCGCATGACTGAGGTAAACATAAATCCAAGGGCCTGGTTTCCTGAATTAAATTCCTTCTGAGATCTTAAAGCCGTATAGTTGGTAAGGGGTTCAACTTCCTGCTGTGTTCTTACCCCGCCTAAGTCCAGTTCGGCAAATGTCCTTTGTGTTACGGCATTTACCGCGCCTACCGACCAGCCGCTTCCGATTTTGCCCGTAAGCTTAGCCGCGCCAATAATTCTTGTCTCATTCGGAAAGTCGGAGTAGTCGTTATCATTTGCCTCGCCCTGCGGGGTGCGGCCTATCCGGCGTGAGTAGAAAAGGTTCGGGTTTCCCCAGTTGAAGCCCCAGTTATTGTTTGATCCGCCAGATCCGAAGCTGAATATGTTGGATCCCTCTATAAAGAAGGGGCGTTTTTCGTCATAAAAAGTTTCAAAGGCGCTAAGGTTAACTACCGCGGGATCCACTTCCACCTGACCGAAGTCCGGGTTAAATGTTGCATCCAGCGTAAGGTTGCTCCCCAGGCCCACCTTCATGTCGCCTCCCAAAGAAACCTTGTACTGGTTTTGTTTATAGAAGGGGTCCTGTGCATCGTGCACGAGATACTGAGCTCTTGAGACCACATAGGGGAGGATTTCGAGCCTCTGCTTTTTTTCCACTCCCGAAAGTCCTATAAGCTCAGGGAAGTGGGAAACGAAGCCGCTTTCCTTTTTAGATACCATCTGGAAGTAGTCTTCTTCGTTTTTCCGCTGTATGTTCCTGTAGAGGTTAATTCCCCAGGTCATCTGTTCAGAGTATTTATACCTCAGCTGTGAAAAAGGAATTTTCATCTCCACGTTCCAGCCCTGGTCATCTCTTCTTGCGGCATAGTACCACACGCCATCCCAGGAGTTATCCTGCCAGCTGTCGTTATAGAACACCCCGTCGACGACGGTTTCAGAAGGATTGATGAGGAAGAAATAGCCTGTTCTTTTATCCAGATAGGGGTCGAGCCCAACGCCGAACCAGTCGGAATCTATCTGGTTATCACGTCTTGCCAGGCGGCCTACAATGGAATCGGGATGTGAGTCGTAAAGTTTTGCAGCTATATAAAGATAGGATTCGTCGTAAGCTATCCAGGCATGAGTTACTTCCGAGGCCTTTTCCCCTTCTTTAGGATTTTTTTGTGTAAAATCCTGAATGGCCTGGTTCTGCCATATCTGTTCGTTCAGGTATCCGTCAATTACAATTTCTCTGGCTGCCTTAAAAGCCCTGACCTGCTTTGGTGTTCCCGGCAGGGCGCTGAGGCCGGATTGGTACAAAAAACAGAACAATAACAGAACCGTAAATTTTTTCATGCCTATTCCCTTCTTCCTTCTGAAAATTTAGACGGCGAAAAATAAGAAAGGTTCTGTTAAGTAAGTACCAATTTTCTTCCCCGGCGAAGAAAATATTATACTCTCAGCCAAACAGCGCAGTATTTTTACTTAAAGCAACTATCAAAGCAATGAGTAAAAGAATGCCCATGAAGGTGCCGGATAATAAAGTTATCTTCCTGCGGCTTTTCTTCTTCAGATTTCTTTGTTCGATGAGGGTGCTTTTAATATAGTCGCCCTTTGAAGGATTCCAGTTTGTGTAGTTGGCGTAATCTTTCATTTATTTGTCCTCAAGAGAGCTTAATTTGAAATATTCTTTAATGGGAAAGTAAATTTCTTCCAGAGGTATTCGGCGCTGAGTTTAATTGTCAGCTTATTTTCCTTTTCGATATCAGGAAGGGATTTCAGGAACAGTCTTCCTTTTTCCTCCTCCGCGGCAAGAAAATCGCAATGAGAGCCCTCCGGCACAGAGCATTCGGTCAGGAAAGTTATTCTGTTATTTCCTCCGAACCAGATCCTGCAGCTGCTTACAGCAGTACCGTTCAAATATACAGATGCCATAAAGTGGCTTTCGTCAAGGGAGCAAAAGGCGGTTTCAATTTGGGGAAATTCCAGGTGCAGTTTTCTTAATGAGTCGTTAAAATAGTCGGCAGCATATATGTATGCAGCGCGGATAAAATCGTTTTTGTTCTTCTTACTGAATATTATGCTCATGCCCGGCCTGAAGCCGGCGGAGCTTATAAGGTACTGATCTTTTATAATCATTGTTTTTTAAGCCTCTCCTGCGAGTTTCAGTTCAGGAAGTGACGAGCCTCTAATTTCCTCTACCGCGGCACAGATTGCAGAGGTTATTTCACGAAATATGTCGCCGTTGGCCTCAGGATTTCCGGGGAACAGTTCAAGCATCGTTTCACCGGTTGGTGTCCCCTGCCAGTGTCCGGGATCCAGAATAACAGGTATCACCCTGGCCTCGCCGTTTTCATGCTTTCTCATGGCTCTTTCCATTTCATAGTTGTACCTGCTGTCGGAAGCAACAAAATAAGGTCTTACCAGAAGCAGTATTATATCGGCAGTTTCAAAGTAGAGGTTAGTTGCTTCATTATTTGCGCTGCAGGCAGGGTCGCGGCTGTCGAACCACTCATCAATAATTCCCTGGCTTTTGAGTTCCGAGAGGCGGATTTCCATTTCATCTCTGAGGAGGTGGTCTTTATGCGAATAAGAAAAATACAAGCTTACCATTGAGGCACCTGTTTATTTTACAGTTTCATGTTTAATTTTTTAAGACGGGAAGCCTGATTTCCTTAGAAAAAGAAGGGGGAAACCGTCTTTTAATTACCTGTGGCAAAGATAAGCTATTACTTAAGGTCTGTCAATCAGTATAAATACTGATTTTTAAGGGGGGTGACTCAGTATTTTTACTGAGTTTAAAAGTATACACTTTTAAAAAGCGCAATAAATTTGTGTGAATTCAGCTTGTTTTCAAAGCTTTTTAAAGAACTCAGTATTTTTACTGAGTCACCCAATCCTGAAAAAAAATTTTTCACTTTTTTCAGGCCCGGCAGCAAGAAAAAGCAGTAAACCTATAAAGGATAATCAAAGAGAATCAGATTTTTCCGCCAGTCAGTAAAAAATACTGATTTAAGAAATAACGTTGGGAAAAGGGCTAAATTCGCACAAAGCAAGTAAAAGTGTATACTTTTAAACTCAGTAGAATTACTGACCCTCAGTAATTCTACCGATTGATTTTCTCACAGGAAACTGTATGTTTGCATTCTGATATTGGAATGTTTTGATGAATAAGCAGAAAATGAAAAAAGCCCTGCGCGAAATCCTTGAAGGACAGTACTTCGACTGTGCACAGTATCAGGACAAGTACTATCTGTCAAAAGAAATTCAGGAAAAAATCCCTGAACTGGACGAGGTTTCCGTATATGAGGCAATCGACTACGCCGGCCAAAATGCAGATACGTCAAAAAAAATCAACAAGTTCATTGACGCTTTCGTTGAAAAGGTGGTAAGTTAAACTCAAATGAAGTTAGCTTTTTACATTTTGCAAAGTAATATTTTTGACGAGGTAAAGGAGTATCTTAAGCTCCTGCAGGATTACCGCAACCCCGTCAACTTTTCACTGCTGATTACAGTCCTGGTGCTGGTAATACTCTATCTTACCGCCCGGTATGTAGTTATACCACAGCAGAGAAATTACTCCAATATGGAAAAAAGGCTGAAGATGCAGAATGTACGCCTTATGGCGCTTTTTGCAGACCTTGACCCCGACCCACTTTTGAGGATTGATTCCACGGGCGAAATAATTTTCACCAATCCCGCGGCAAACAGCAAAGGCTTTAATGAGTTTACCGGAAAACATATAAGCACCATACTTCCATCTTTTCATCCTGAACTGAAAAATTTTATTGAAAAAAATGAAAGCTTCCTGTTCTATGAAGAAACCATGGGAAAACACTACTCCGTCCAGATAAATGGTATTGGCTACTTAAATATCGCACAGATCTATCTGCACGACATCACACAGCTTAAGACTCAGCAGGAGGAGCTGGAAAAATCTCAGAAGGAGCTGGAGGAGTTCTCAAATCACCTGCAGAATAAAATTGAAGAAGAACGCCAAAGGATCTCACGCGAACTGCACGACGGCGTAGGACAGAACCTTATTCTCCTGAGGCTCTATCTTCAGAAAAGACTCACGGACCTTACGGGAAATGAAAATTCACCCGAATACCTGGAAATCTCACGCATATTAGGACAGATTACAAACGACCTGAAGGAAATTTCACATTCCCTGAAACCGATTATACTGGTGGAAATAGGACTTATACCGGCTTTAATAACGCTTGTGGACAACATAAAGCGGAAGAGCAATATGCAGGGAAACATAAACTTTATAGATATGGAAGAAAGGCTGGACTCGGGCCTTGAAACCACGATCTTCAGGATAGTACAGGAAGCCTTAAGTAATATTATCAAATATTCAGGCGCCCGCGAATTTAATATTCAGCTCCTTAAAAAAAACTCTTCAATCCGGCTCATTATTTCCGATGATGGTATAGGGTTTGACCTGAATAAACCCCGCAATAAAAAAGGGATGGGAATCAGGAATATGCAGGAGAGGGCAAAAAGCCACAACGGAACTTTCAGAATAACTTCTTCTCCTGAGGACGGAACAATTATATTTGCGGATTTCCCGCTGGGAGCGAATTGAAATGAGTGAAGGACCTGTAAGAGTACTTATTGCAGATGATCACAACCTGGTCAGGGGCGGAATAGTAAGCCTGCTGGACAGCATTGACGATATTTATGTCGTCGGCGAGGCGGATAACGGGCGTGATCTTATTAATAAATACACCGAGATACATCCCGACGTAGTTCTGACGGATATTTCAATGCCTGTAATGTCAGGTATTGAGGCTGTAAAACAGATAACAAAAAAAGATCCTGCAGCAAAAGTACTCTTTGTATCAGTTTATGAGGGTGATGAATATGTCTATCAGGTGCTTAATGCAGGTGGAAAAGGACTTGTGCATAAAAGTATTGTAAAAGGCGAACTGGTGCTCGCCATTAAGTCTGTCTACCAGGGGGACCAGTATTTCGGAAAGGGTTACACCGAAAGCAGGCTGGATGAAATTGTTAAAAAGTATTCTGCAGCAAATAACACAGAAACCGTTAGCCGTGAGGATGTGCAGTTGAGTCCCAGGGAGCTGGAAGTCCTCAGGTATGTCTGTGAAGGCCTTAGCAGTGCTGAAATAGGTTCAATACTCGGTATCAGCAGGAAAACTGTTGAAACGCACAGAGGCAGTCTTATGAAAAAGCTGAAAGTATCGTCTTCCTCCCAGATGATTAAATATGCTATTTTAAATAAGATTATTTAGCCTAAATATTTTAACTTAAGGACAGGATTTTTTAGATTTATTTTGCTTATTAATTCTTTTATGCGTTTTTTCGACGCTCCGCATTAAAGTGATGCGGCAAATAGTTCCGTATTTTTTCGTACTAAAATCTGGAAAAGAGATGAAAACCCCAATACTTAAAACTTTATTATTTTTCTCATTTTTTATGTTTTTTGTCCCAAACCTTCTTTCCGCACAGGAAGTCATTGGAAAAATATTCACAAAGGCCGAGGCCGACCAGATGTTCGGTCCCGTGCTTAAGAAGTTCGATATTGACGTTAATGCAGTAAAGGCTCTTCTTGATCAGGCAGGCGACTATGTTATGTTTAATTACGACAGCGACGACCTTTACATTGCTAACGGCAAAAAAAAGGTGATATTTAATTATGGGCAGATGAAAAATTCTTTTCCTACCGAAATATTCAGGAAATTCAGTGTCTCGGTAGTAAGGGACCTGCTCAGCAGAGGAAGCGAGGATAAGGTACACATTGAAAAAAGAGCGGACGTAGTTACTCTTACATACGCCGAAAGCACCATGGATATGGCCAAATTGTGTCCTCCTAATTGCTTCTAAATATGATTATTGCAAAACTGATAACTTATTTATCTGTAATTATCTGGATTTTCCCGCCCCTGAGGCAGTTCAGGGGCAGGTTTTTTTATTACTTCCTGATACTTGGCCTTTCTGACCCGGTCACAATGGCATTGGGCTATTTTAACCTGGAATGGTCAATTCCACTGTTTATTTTATTCTCGGCAGGTCTTTTTTTATCTCTACCTCAGCAAAACAGGTATTTAAGACTCCTTTATCTCATTCCTGCTTTTATACTTTACATAGCTGCAATATCTTTCCTGCGGGCTTCAGACCTGATAATCTTAATAGGTATCATCCACCTCATGATCGTCTTTGTTCTTTTCAAGTACACGGTAAGTTACGTTTATAAAAACGGAATGATTCAGGTTTTTCATCTGTTGCTGCTTACATATGAAACATCCATGATGCTTAAGTTTATCAATGTTATATTTGAATGGAATAGCGGAATAGTTTATTTTAATTTTATTACCGGCTTCCAGATAATACTGGGCATACTGTTCTGCTTCATCAGAGAAGACAACCCCAGGCTGGCACTTAAATTCAGGTAATCACTCCTTCTGCCCTCTGGTGCAAAATGAAAGCCACCAGAATTGTTTCATTGATATTATGCGGCATTTTAATTATATTTAATGTCAGAATTTTGCATAAATTTTAACCGGCAGTAAGGATATTGGAAATTACTTTTTATAGAAATACAAAGGAATTTAATACAGGAAACTTTCCAGAAGCTTATTTTTCCCCTTTCAAAAAGGGGCCCGGGGTAAATACTTCACAGGATGAAGGAAAAATAGTTTTTTAAAGAAGCCACTTTTTGAAGTGGCTTTTTTTTTGGCAATTTGCATAATTATACAATCTGCGGCCGGATTTAAACAGATTGTATAATAAAGGAACTAAATTGGCGGATTTTGGCTTAATATTTTTTAGCTCTGTTTTGTACTTTAAGATTTTAATAACCAGGCAATCATATAAATGAAAAATAAAGTTAAACTTGTACTTCAGGACGGATCGGAATTCAGCGGGTATTCCTTCGGGAGCCTTAAGAATGCCACGGGCGAAGTGGTCTTTAATACCGGTATGGTAGGTTACCCTGAGACCATGACAGATCCCTCCTACCGCGGACAGATTCTCGTCTGCACCTATCCCCTCATAGGCAACTACGGCGTGCCGGATGACACGAGGGAAAACAACCTCTTAAAGCATTTTGAATCTGAACAGATTCACGTAAGGGGACTAATCGTATCCGACTACTCGGAAAACTATTCGCACTGGAACGCCTCGCGCTCACTATCCGACTGGATGTGCCAGCAGGACATTCCCGGCATCTACGGCATAGATACGAGAATGCTCACCAGGAAACTCCGTGAAAAAGGAACCATGCTGGGCAAGATTGTAACTGAAACGGGCGAAGAACAGGATTTTGAGGATCCGAACCAGACAGACCTCGTAGGTGAAGTAAGCGTAAAAGAACCCGTCTTTTATGCAAAAAGCCAGAAGAAAATTGTGGTTGTCGACTGCGGGGCCAAGAACAACATCTTCCAGGCATTCCTCAAAAGGGATATCTCCGTTATGAGGGTGCCTTACGATTATGATTTTACAAGGGAAGCCGCAGACGGCGTGGTGATCTCAAACGGACCGGGAGATCCCAAGATGTGCAAAGTTACAATTGAAAATACAAAGAAAGAAATTCAGAGCGGACGCCCTATCTTAGGCATCTGCCTGGGAAGCCAGATACTTGCCCTTGCAGCAGGAGCCGATACATACAAGCTTAAATACGGCCACCGCGGCCATAACCAGCCCTGCAATGAAGCCGGCACAAGAAGATGCTATATAACGAGCCAGAACCACGGCTACGCAATTAACACAGAGACACTGCCCGAGGACTGGAGAGAATGGTTCAACAACGATAACGACGGCACTAACGAGGGTATTATTCACATTTCCAAACCGATATTCGGCGCCCAGTTCCACCCCGAGGCTTCGCCGGGACCGGATGATTCGGAATTCATTTTTGATATGTTTGTGAGGTCACTTAAATGATTATAAAAAGAAAAGCAAATAAAGTTTTAATTCTAGGCTCCGGGGCCCTTCAGATAGGCCAGGCAGGAGAATTCGATTACTCGGGAAGCCAGGCCATTAAGGCCCTTAAAGAAGACGGCGTACAGACTGTCCTCATAAACCCGAACATAGCAACCATACAGACCTCCGAGCAGTTTGCAGACAAGGTTTATTTCCTTCCGATCAAGTCTGAATTTGTGGAAAAGATCATACAGAAGGAACAGCCCGACAGCATTCTTTTGGGCTTCGGAGGGCAGACGGCCTTAAACGTGGGCGTGGAACTTTATGAAAAAGGGATACTGGATAAGTATAACGTGAAGGTACTGGGAACCCAGGTAGAGGCGATAAAAAATACAGAAGACCGCCTGCTCTTTGCAAACAAGGTAACTGAAATTGGCCTTAAGGTAGCCAAAAGCCGCACCGTAAATTCATATGAGGAGACTTTTACCGCTGCTGAGGAGATCGGATACCCCTTGATGGTCAGAATCGCTTACGCTCTTGGCGGGCTGGGTTCAGGCATAGTAAAAAATAAAGAGGAACTGGCCGAGAAAGCAAAAAGGGCTTTTTCATTCACAAACCAGATACTTTTAGAAGAATCCCTCTACGGCTGGAAGGAAGTTGAATACGAGATTGTACGCGACCGCTACAACAACTGTATTACAATCTGCTCCATGGAAAACGTCGACCCGATGGGTATTCACACCGGAGACAGCATTGTTGTTGCTCCCGTTCAGACGCTTTCGGCCAAGGAGAACTTCAAGCTCCGCTCAATCGGAATTAAGCTCATACGCCACCTTGGAATTATCGGCGAATGCAACATACAGTACGCGCTTGATCCCAATTCGGATGACTACAGAATTATTGAAGTAAATGCCCGCCTCAGCCGCTCAAGCGCCCTGGCCAGCAAGGCAACGGGATACCCCCTGGCATTCATTGCAACAAAGCTTGCATTGGGCTACGCGCTTAATGAGGTTGAAAATATTATTACACAGGAAACAAGCGCATGCTTTGAACCGGCCCTGGACTATATTACGCTTAAATTCCCGAGGTGGGACCTTCAGAAGTTCAGCCAGGTGTCTACACTTTTAGGAAGCGAAATGAAGTCTGTGGGTGAGGTAATGTCCATCGGGCGCAGCTTTGAAGAGGTGCTTCAGAAAGCCATACGCATGCTGGACGTGGGTATGAACGGCTTTGTATGCAACGAAATTGAATTAGGCGACCTGGATAAGGCAATTGAAGCTCCGACAGATAAAAGAATGTTTGCAATTGCACGGGCACTGCAGGAAGGATATTCTGTAGAAAAAATTCATGAGCTTTCAAAGATCACCCCGTGGTTCCTCTACAAGATGAAGAACATTGTGGAGGTTGAAAAGGAACTCTCAAAGAAAAAGCTTTCAAAAGTTTCCGGAGACCTTTTAAGGGATGCCAAGCAGAAAGGCTTCTCTGACAAGCAGATTGCTCTTATATTGAAAGAAGAAGAGCTTTCTGTGCGCAAGAAAAGAAAAGACCTTAACATTATTCCTGTTGTAAAACAGATTGACACTCTTGCAGCAGAATACCCGGCAAAGACAAACTACCTTTATATGACTTATAACGGTCAGGAAGATGACATTAAAACGGGTGAGAAAGAACAGATCGTTGTCCTTGGAAGCGGAGCCTACAGAATCGGCTCCTCGGTTGAGTTCGACTGGTGCTGCGTCAACTCGGTACAGACATTAAACAAGCTCGACTACCGCACAATTATGATAAACTGCAATCCCGAGACTGTAAGCACGGATTATGACATCTGCGACAAGCTTTATTTTGAAGAGCTTACCTTTGAACGCGTGCTCGATATATATGAAAAGGAAAATCCTGATGGCATCATCGTCTCCATGGGAGGCCAGATTCCAAATAACCTTGCAGTAAAACTGCACGAAACGGGAGTTAAGATTCTTGGCACTTCCCCAAGCCAGATCGATAACGCCGAGAACAGGCATAAGTTCTCGCAGATACTGGATGAACTTAAAGTGGATCAGCCGCAGTGGAGTGAGCTTACAGACCTTAAGGAAGCAAAGGAATTTGCCTCAAGAGTAGAATACCCTGTACTCATCAGGCCCAGCTACGTCTTAAGCGGCGCTGCAATGAGTATAGTGCTTGATGAAGATGAGCTTGAGTTCTATCTCGACAAGGCTTCCGAGATCAGCAAAGAGCACCCTGTTGTAATAAGCAAATTCATCACAGGCGCTCGTGAAATTGAAGCCGATGCCGTTGCCGACCAGGGAGAAGTTTTCTGCTACGCAATTTCAGAGCACGTGGAGAATGCCGGTGTGCACTCCGGGGACGCCACACTGGTGCTTCCGCCGCAGAGGACTTACCTTGAAACGATGCGCCGCGTAAAGATAATTACAAAACAGATTGCCGAGGCGCTTGAGATAACGGGACCGTTCAACATTCAGTTCATAGCAAAGGATAACGACGTAAAGGTTATTGAATGCAACCTGAGGGCATCCAGAAGCTTCCCCTTTGTATCCAAAGTGCTGAAAATAAACTTTATAGATATTGCCACAAAGCTCATTATGGGCGAAAGGGTCAACAGAATTGACCGCTCGTCCTTCGATCTGGATTACGTGGGTGTTAAGGCCTCGCAGTTCTCATTTACGCGTCTTAAAGGCTCGGATCCGGTCTTAGGCGTTGAAATGTCCTCGACAGGAGAAGTTGCCTGCCTGGGAGACGACTTTAACGAAGCCTTCTTAAAGAGCTCACTTTCCACCGGGCACCGCGAGCCGAAGAAAGCCGTAATGCTTTCAACCGGAACCTTAAAGGATAAGGCTGAACTTCTTGACAGCATAAAGATGCTCCATGAACGCGGCCTAAAATTCTATGCAACAAAAGGTACGGCTGACTTCCTGAAGGAAAACGGCATGGAGGCCGAAGTGTTATACAGGCCTTATGACAACGTTGAACCGAATATTGTCACCTACCTTTCAGAAGGCAAGATAGACCTAGTTATAAATATCCCGAAGACAAATGAGAAAAACGAGCTTGACAGCGATTACGTCATAAGAAGGAAAGCTGTTGATATGAATGTACCGCTTATAACAAACACGCAGTTTGCAAAGCGCTACATTAAATCTCTAAGAATGTACTCCCCGGCAACCCTTGAAATAAAGAGCTGGGACGAATACAACTGAAAAATAAATAAATGAAACGGAATAAGGGGCAGAGGAATTAAAAACTTCTGTCCCTTTTTCTTTTTAATCCCTTACAATCCCGCCTGAATTACCTTGTCGTATTCCGACTTAAAAGATTTTATGGCCTTAAAGATCGATTCAGCAATATTGCCCTGCCCCTGTTTGCTCTTTAAGTATGAGGCGTCTTTTCTGTTTGAAAGAAATCCCGTCTCCACCAGAACGCTCGGCATGGATGCCCCAACAAGCACGTAGAAGCCCGCCTGCTTGACGCCGTTGGATGAGACTTCAAGGTCATGGTTAAACTGTTTATTTAACATATCCGAGAACTGTTCTGAATAGCGCATATACGAGGAGTGAGCCATTGTAACAAGTATAAAGTTCTCGTCCGTCAGTTTCTGGTAGTGCGAGCGGTTGTCCTCATACTGAATTACGCTGTTTTCCCTTTCGGCTATCGATATGGCCTCTTTTGTTCTTCCGGGTCTTAAAAGGTAAATCTCAAAGCCGTTTGCGCCTGAAGGTTTCTGAGGCGTGGCATTGCAGTGGATTGAGATAAAAAGGTTTCCGTTATTCTCGTTTGCTATTTTACCGCGCTTGTAAAGCTCAACAAAGTTATCCTTCGAGCGTGTATAGACCACCTTAACGTCTTCCATGTTCTCCTGGATCATTTTCCCGAGCCTGAGTGCAATTGCAAGATTGATCTCCTTTTCCTTTACGCCGTCAACGCCAATTGTACCGGGATCTTTTCCGCCGTGGCCGGCATCAATTACAACAGTGTTAAGAGTCCATCTCTCCTTCTGCTTTTCCTGCGTGGAAGACATTTTGGAGAGAAGTTTGTTGTGAATTGTAATAAGGAGTGCCTGGCCGTTCTCACCGGGGAATGTTTCCGACTTTGAATACCCGTCGGCTAAAGAGAACTCCATCTGTGTGTTTGATCCGACTTTTTTTACATTGATCTTTTTTACGAGCCCTTCCGGTTTCAGGCTTTCAATTTTATTTTCATCGGCGCTCAAGCCAAGTATATTCAGATACAACGTGCCGTCTTTTATTGTGCTGCTGTAGCGTCCGATCTTTTTCTTCGATTTTATATTTATTAAAGTTCCGTTTGATTTAGTCTCTATAGAGACCATCTGAATATCGTATTTTGAATCTAAACTTTCTGTTTCAGTCTTCTTTTCAGTCTCAGTTTTCTTTTCAGTTTTGGTTTTCTTTTCAGTCTCAGACTTCTTTTCAGGCGTTTCTTTTTTAGTTTCTTCTTTTTTAATCTCTTCCTTCTTTTCATTCTCGTTTTTTACAAGAAGAGGTTTTTCTGTTTCTTTGTACTCAGACCCCTTACTCCCCTCGGTAATTTCACTAAGCTTTGTATTGAAGGTCAGATTGTCCTTGCTTGCAGATGAGAAGATAGCGCTGCAGAATTCAAAGGGAACGAACAAGTCGTTATTTTCCTGAATGACGGGAAGAGGGATCTGTTTTACTTCCTGGCTGCCGTCTGATTTATTAATCAGCACAATGAACTTGCTGCCGGAGGTCAGTTTTAGTGTAGAGCTGCCGAACCCGACTTCAATTTTTCCGTTTGAGGGATTAAAGAAAACCGTGGCTTTAAGTGCCGAGGCAAGATCACGGACAGAAATAAATTCAACGCCTTTTTTATTAATTGATTTAAGGTCTTTTACCTGTCCCTGGCGGGAACTGAAGGTAATACTTCCCTGCGCGAGTATGCTCTGGGCAGCAATAAGGATAGAAAATAACAAAAGCCTCATTCTCATCGGTACGTATTCCTCATTTTATCCAATAAAAGGAAGCAGAAATCCTGTCTTTTTTCTGTAGTCATCATATTTTTCCTTAAAGTGTTTAGCAAGCAGCCTGTCTTCTTCTCTTGCCCTTAGTATAAGAAGGGGGACCTCCAGAAAAAGCACCAGCGGCAGAACAATATAGCTCAGAAGTGCAAGGGCTGCCCCCAGGTCCGTAAGTATCTGTCCCAGATACTGCGGGTGTCTTACAACCTTAAAAGGGCCTTTGGTTACGAGCTCATGATTTTTAGTAATTAAAATATCCTGTGAATAGCTTTCACCCATCGACTTATAAGCCCATACCTGGAACCATGAGAATGCCACGTTAAAAAACAGGCCGAAAAGGCGAAGCGAGTTAAGCGTGGGGTACTTTCCGTAAGAAAGCGTTCCGATCTGAAAAATTGAGACGATTGTAAAGACGAGCACAATGAGCGAAACGTTCGGAGGCAAGTTCTGAAGGAATGTCTTCGGGCGTTCCTTTACAACCGTAATGGCGCTTCTGAAGCCTTTTTTTGCCCCGCCCATATTTGCCCCTAAAGTGGCAATTAAATTCAGTCCCAGGAGTATATTTATTGGATCCATCCGTCTATCTCTTAAGATATTAATACATCATAAAATCAAACCTGAATATAATGAAGAGCAGTCAATTAGCCAAACGCATATAAGCTTCTCAATGGAGCCCGGGGTGGATTCGCGCACATTTTTATTTCATTAATTTATGGATTGTAAGCGTCGATTAGATTATTTTACTATGGAACGTTATTAATAGTTTGCCGCATGCTACGACACAAAAAGCCATGAAACCTAATTTAATTTTATGATAATTCCAGAGCACAAGATAGAGGAAGTCCGTTCCTCTATAAGCATAGTAGACGTAATTTCAGAATTTGTTCAGTTAAAGAAGAGGGGTAAAAACTATCTGGGCCTCTGCCCTTTTCATCAGGAAAAAACCCCGTCCTTTATTGTCAGCAGCGAAAAGCAGATATACCACTGTTTCGGGTGCCATGCCGGCGGCAACGTATTTAAGTTCCTCATGGATTATGAAAGCATCTCCTTCGTCGAAGCCGTGCAGGAGATTGCCAAACGCTCAGGAATTATACTCGATACCAATGAAAATGTCCATACCGAAAAGCAATCGGAAATGGAGGTGCTTTATGACATCAACACCCTGGCGGCAAAGTTTTTCTCCGGTAACCTCCTTCATAGCCCTCTGGGTGAAGCCGCAAGGAAGTACTTTGCGGGAAGAAAGATAAATTTACAGACTCAGCGTGCCTTCGGCCTCGGTTACGCCCTGCCAGAATGGGACGGATTCCTTAGGCATGCAAAGAGCAATAATGTTGAGCTGGAAAAAGCGCAGCAGCTGGGACTTATAGATAAAAAAGACGGGAGCAACTATTACGATAAGTTCCGTGACAGAATAATATTCCCGATATTTTCTCCCAACGGGCGCGTAATAGCATTCGGCGGGCGCATTATGGAGAAAAACCCCAACCTGGCCAAATACCTCAATTCTCCTGAATCCCCCGTTTATTTTAAGAGGAAAACGCTCTACGGGCTCTATCATTCCAAAGACGAGATTAGAAAGCTCGACAAGGCAATCCTGGTGGAAGGCTACCTGGATTTGATCTCCCTTTTCCAGCACGGGGTTAAAAACGTTGTGGCTTCCTGCGGCACGGCCCTTACAGAAGAGCAGGCACAGATGCTCTCACGCTACACGAAAAACATCGTTGTTTTCTACGACTCGGATCCCGCAGGCGTAAAGGCCTCCCTTAGAAGTATTGAAATCCTGCTAAAACAGAATTTTGAGGTCAAAATAGCCGAGCTTCCCGACGGAGAGGATCCCGATTCCTATATTCACAATATGGGGCGTCAGGCTTTTGAAGAGCAAATGAAAAGAGCGCTGAACTTTCTTGAGTACCAGACTCTTCAGTATGAAAAAAAAGGGATGTTCAATGATCCCGAAGAGCAGACAAAAGCCCTCCGGGAGCTCGTTCAGTCGGCTTCTTACGTCAACGACGAGCTGAAGAGAAACCTCCTTATTAAATCCATAGCAAAGAAATTCAACCTGCGTGAAAAACTCCTGGAATCAGAGCTGGAAAAGCTGAAAAAAAGCTCTTCCTCGCCTTCAAGAGTTCATCAGGCCTCAAGGCAGGCTCCGCAGGATAGTTTTCAGCATAATAATTCCACGCAGGAGAGTTTTCCCGAGAGTTATTTTTCACAGGGTGAGTTTTCCCAGGATGATTACTCTCCCGCGGATAATTTCCCTCAGAGCAGCCTGCCGGAGGCCCTAAGGAAAAAGCAGGAACCGGCAGCTCCCGAGGCCTCACCCGTGGAAAAAGAGATCATAGGGCTATTGTTTGAGGGAGAAAAGAAGATAATTAAGTATATTTTTAACCATCTTACACCTGAAGATTTTACCGAACCAATGTCGCAATACCTGGCAGAGCTGGTCTACGACACCTTCCAGAGCGGTGAGGATGTACTTCCGGGCGCCCTGATTGACAAGATTGAGGACGAGAAGACAAAACAGTTCGTAATTAATATGTCCATGGAAAAGCATTCTATAAGCAGAACCTGGGAGGAAATCAACCCTGGGGACGATGAAAGCCAGAACCTCATACGTTACGCCAGGGATACTATAAAACAGTTCCGTCTTTTCAGGATAGATAAAGAACTTAAAATAAATTATAATAACATTAAGAACTCTGCCGATGAAAATGAAATTCTGCGCCTGATGAAAGCCAGGAATTACCTGCTTGAAGAAAAAAAGCTGATTCAGAAAGAAAGCACATAACTAAGGCAGAGTGTTTTAGACCGATAGCGTGAATAATCGGGCTTTTCTTAAAGTCAGATTACTTAATTGAGAGGAATACAAGAGATTTGCATAATCCTAAACTTTACGAAATAAATACTCGCGTTTGGATTAAAAAGTTTAACGGCCAGGAAGGGAAAGCCCCCTTAGAGAGCATTCCCGAAGAGGTGTGGAGTAACCTTTCCGAAAAGGGAATGGACATAGTATGGCTGATGGGTGTATGGAAAACCTGCCCCTCGTTAATCCCCAGGTGCTGCTTTAAGGATTTTCTCATCCGGAACTACGACAAGGGTCTCAGAAACTGGAAAGAAAGTGACGTCATAGGCTCGCCATATGCACTTGACGATTATACCATAAGCCCTGAACTTGGACGTGAGGACGCCCTCATAAATTTAAGGAAAAAGCTGAACAATATGGGCTTAAAGCTCTTTCTGGACTTTATTCCAAACCACTTCAGCGCAGATTCGCACCTTCTGGACACGAACCCGGAAATTTTCCTGCAGGCCGACGAGGATATTTTCGGGCGCGACAGCCACACCTACTTTAAGCCCGAGGGGAAAGACAGGATATTTGCACACGGGCGCGACCCGTTCTTCCCGGCATGGGAAGATACGGCACAGGTCAACTATTTCAGTCCCGAGGCAGTTGAATTTATGACGGAACGGCTCTTGAAAATTGCCGGCCTGTGCGACGGCGTCCGGTGCGACATGGCAATGCTCCCACTGGAGAATGTTTTCTATAATACCTGGCGCGGCACACTGAGTAAAATGGGGTTTCAAAAACCTGCCCGGAAGTTCTGGAAGTATGCAATTGAAAAAGTAAAGGAAAAGTACCCCGATTTCATCTTTATGGCTGAGGCCTACTGGGATCTTGAATGGGAGCTTCAGCAGCTGGGCTTTGATTATACTTACGATAAGAAGCTCACAGACCGCATTTTGTCGGGAAATGTGCCGGAGATAAAGCTGCACCTTATGGCTGAACCAGATTACCAGGCAAAATCGGTAAGGTTTATTGAAAATCACGATGAAGAACGTTCCTACGCTGTAATGGGCAAGCACAAAGCTCAGGCAGCCGCCATAATTATAAGCACAATTCAGGGAATGAGGTTTTATTTTGACGGCCAGTTTGAAGGCAGAAGAATTAAACTCCCGGTCCAGCTAGGGCGCGAGCAACAGGAGCGCCCGGTAGAGTGCATAGTGGACTTTTACGATAAGCTCCTCACAATTACAAAGTCAGAAATATTCCAGGAAGGCCAATGGAAGCTTCTGGATGTGCTTCCGGCCTGGAGCGAGAACGATACCTGCAGGAATATACTTGCCTGGCAGTGGACCATGGGGGAAGAAAAGCGCCTTGTTGTCATAAACTTCTCTGAATTCCACTCCCAGTCAAGAATAAAGCTGGACGTAAGAGGCTACGAAGATCACTTTGAGATTACGGACCTCCTGCACGACATGGAGTACTGGAGAAGTGCCGAGGAGGTCTTCCACACAGGATTATTTATAGACTTAAATCCGTGGCAGAGCCACATATTCAGCTACTAAGCTTCTGCTGCCAGACTTCAGATGCAAGACTACAGATAGCTTATCGTCCAGTTTCCCGGTGCCCAGAGAACAACAGGATATCCCAGAGTTATAAAAAGCCCGTCACCCGGGGCAGCCAGAACGCTTTTGAAAGAATACGTTGAGGTTGAAGCGCCCCCGAAATCCAGAGGTATCAGCTGGTAATTTGAATCGAAAATGGACACACCCGTGCCGCAGGTTCCGGCAAATCTTTTCCCGTCATTTGAGAATGTAACAGTAAGTGCTGCATTACTGCCGGAAGAAATGCTTCTGAGCTTATTGCCCGTAGAAGTCTCAAACTGGTAGTAGTTCATTCCTGCCGCGGCGGCAATTATCTGACCGTCGGGGCTGAATGTAAGACACTTTACGTTACTTTCACCCGTAGAAAATGTCCTTACGGCCGTCCAGTCGGAAGTATTCCAGAGGATAACCATTCCGTCGGCGCTCCCGCTGGCCATGAGCAAACCGTCGGGACTGAAGCAAAGCGCGTTAACGTTGCTTGAATGCCGGCTCAGAGTATATGAAAGGGTCCAGGAGCTTGTGTTATATATCAGAATATCACGGCTCAGTAATGCCACGGCCAGGAATTTTCCATCCGGACTGAAGCCGATTGACGTAATTCCGCCCGTAATTCCTTTTATTGAATTATGAAGTGTCTTGGAGTTCATGTCGTAGATATAGACGGTGTAGTCATCAGGGCTGCCGCAGGCAAGCAGTTTGTCGTTGGGACTGAAGGACATCGTTTTTATAGGTTTCCCAGTATAGCTGATAAAATTATCGACTGTATACTGCGGCGCTTTCCAGAAAACGATCTGACCGGATTTATTGTTGTAATATGTGGCCAGAAAATTCTGGTTGTGTGAGAAAACCCCGGTGTTATAGGTTGAGCTTGAAATCGGTTTCATTCTTAATGCGCCTTTAAGCGGTGCCTGCAGCATTGCAACTCTGGAATATTTGCTTTCTGAGATGTCTGAAAACCTCTTTACCCTGTAGGAGTAGTTTTTAGTCGTGTCGAGTCCGGAATCGACGTACTCAGTTGAAAATGCCGGCAGATCGGCAATCTTTTCAAACGATCCGCCATTGATGGATCTTTCCACAATGCATCCCTTTTCATAAGTCCATACAGAGCCCCATTCCAGGACCACTTCCGTAGAGCTGCGGAGAGAGGCCATAAGAGCAGAAGGTACAGGCACAGGATAAGAAGCCAAGAGTGGATCGCTGGCGTTATTAAATTCAGGCGGAGTAATTTCAGTGCAGCCCGAGACTGCAAAGGTCAAAATTAAAACTGCTGCAGTAAAAAAATGTTTTCTTTCCATAGTTGTTTTTTCAGCTTATATAAAAATCTTTTTTTAATGTTAAAGCGCCATGCTCAGGCCGATATTAAACAAATTTCCCTGGGGTTTTTCCTGTGTTATTATCAAGCGCTGCCCACTGGAATGAAAAATGAGTGCATCGAGAACGTTATACGCATATACGGCAATAAAAGCGCCCATTGTAATATTTTTCATGTTGTTTGACTTTTTTACGGCATCGTAAGTGCTTAAGAGCCTGTAATGAGCATCAGCGGTTTTTGCCGTGGAATTTGACTTTGAATATTCATCCCTGGTGTCATTATACTCTTTCAGCTTTTTCGAATTGGAAAGCTCTGAACTGAGCCACAGCATACCGGAAAGGAGTGTTCCGGAAAAGACTGAAATTCCCTTAAGCTTTGCGTTATCCTTATACTGCCCTAATCCCGGCAGTAAAAGCGATCTGAAGAATGCTTTTAATGAAAAATAGCCGGATTCAATTTTCACGTTGTTTCTTGTCTCGCTGCCGACAAGAAAATCTTCTTCTGCGGGAATCCTGAAGGAGGAGTGGTTAACTTCAATTTTGTGCTCACCCATTCCGAGCTTATAATTGTTAAGCTCTGAGGCGTCCACTTTCTTGCCGTCAATAGATACCTGAGCTCCCTCCAGGCTTTTGTCCAGCGACAGGTACCCATACATATAATTCATGACTGCCTTGAAATTGTACTGTGTGGGGGAAGCATTTATCTCCGCGGTCCAGTCGAAATAATCTTTTGTTTTAGCCCGAATAGCATGCCTGCCCAAGGGAATGCGCACGTTCAAGAGGGGTGCCGTGCCGAGGAGTGAGTCCCCCAGGAAAATTTCGGCACCCGAGACTGATGATTCCAGGTTTAATAGGGCATATTTCCCGCTGAGGACGCTGAACACCTCTTTGTAGCCCAAAGCGGGGCATTCCACTTTCTGTGTAAAAGTGCTAAACGGCTCTTTTTTGATCCGGACTTCATATGTACCAGGCGCAAGCCCCTTGACGCTTAAGGGTGTAAGGCCGTATAACTTGCCGTCGACATAAACCTCTGCATCAGCAGGATCGGAATCAACTATCAGTTTAACTTCTGAAGACTTGTCTTCGGTTATTAAGTCCTGCGCATAAGCAGGGACTAGGGATAAAATAGAAATGATAAAAAGAAGCGCTCTCATAAATGGACCCGGATTTTAGTTTTTTTTTAATTCGGACATCTTTCTGAAAAACAGAAGAACAAAAAAAAGGCCTCTGCGGGGCGTAAAAAGCAGACGCGTAAATATATCAGATTTTCCGGATGCTTCCAATATTATTGTCCGGTAAAAACATTGCAGATGGAATTTTATGCAGTCAGAGCGCCGATGCCCTGCCGGCAATAAAGCCGGTGGACCAGGCCCACTGGAAGTTGTAGCCCCCGATAAAGCCGTCGACGTCCAGTATCTCGCCTGCAAGATAGAGCCCATTCTGAATGCGCGACTCCATAGTCTGAAACCGCACTTCCTCAAGCGGGACGCCGCCTGCAGTTACCTCCGCCTGCTTAAAGCCCTTGACGCCGGTAAATTTCAGTTCGTATGCTGTAAATGTATTGCTGAGTTTCCTGATCTCTTCTTTTGTTAAAGAGTAGAATCTTTTGTCCAGCGGGATTTTTGACATGCCAAATAAAACATTACAGAGGTTTACAGGGAGCATTTCCCTGAAAACGTTGAGGACGGATTTTTCAGAATTCTGCCTGATCTGGTTTTTCAGAATGGCGCTAAGGCTTTCTTCATTATAAGTGGGAATAAAATTAAGCTTCAGCTTTATGTTTTCATTCTGAAGCCTTACAACCTCCCGGCTGATGTTTAAGGCCGCGGGACCGCTTATGCCGAAGTGAGTAATAAGAAGCGAGTTTTCAACTTCCATGTGCTTCTTTTCATTCAGCGTAAGCGTCAGACGTGCAGGAATTGTAATGCCCGAAAGAGAGGTAAGCGCGGGCTCATTTAGAAGAACAGGAGTAAGTGCCGGCATGGGTTCTTTTACCGTGTGGCCGAATTTCTTTACGAGCCTGTAGCCCGTTCCGTCACTTCCTGTTGAAGGATATGATTTCCCTCCTGTAGTTACTATTACCTTCTCAGCCTCAAACTGACCTTTCCTTGTTGAGAGAATAAAACTTGTCCCGTTAAAATCAATGTCTTCAACTTTGGATGAAAGGTAAATTTTAACGTTTTGTTCACCTGCTTTTCTTAAGAGCGCATTCAGGACTGAAGCGGCACTGTCATCCTCAGGAAAATATTTTCCTCCCTGCTCCAGTTTCAGTCCTACTCCAAGCCGCCTGAAGAAAGCAAGGGCATCCTTATCGCTGAAGGCCCTCAAGACATTCTTTATAAAATTTCTGCTTCCGCCGAAAAAGTTTTCGGGCCTTACAGATTCATTTGTAACGTTGCAGCGTGAACCGCCCGACATAAGGATTTTGGTTCCGCACCTCGGGTTTCCTTCTAGAATGGCTGCACTCTTCATACCGGCCCCGGAGGCAGAAATTGCCGCCATAAGTCCTGCTGCCCCGCCGCCTACTATCACTAATTTATATTTTTCCATTTTTAAAAATTCTTTTTTACAGAAGCCGCACAATTCAAATAAGTTATAAAAATAATTTGATTAAATTATCAATTTATCGTAAGATTTACATTAAATATTCTTTAACAAATTTTATTAAGTAAGATGAAACAGATCAACGGCCTTCAGGTCTTTGAAGACGGCCATAAGAATAACAAACCCGTAATATTTATTCACGGCTTCCCTTTTGACCATACGATGTGGCAAAACCAGGTTGAATTCCTGAAACAGAACTATTACTGCATAACTTACGACGTGCGCGGACTTGGGAAAAGTGAAGCGGGCGACGGACAGTACACAATTGAAAGCTTTACAGACGACATGTTCCAGATAATTGATGAGCTGAAGCTGATGAAACCGGTCATTTGCGGGCTTTCAATGGGAGGCTACATTGCCTTAAGGGCCGTGGAACGAGATCAGGAACGCTTCAGCGGACTGGTGCTTATGAATACAAAAGCCGCAGCTGATGACAACGAAGGAAAGCTTAAACGTGCCGAAGGGATTAAAAAAATCAATGCGCAGGGAATTGAAAAGTTTATCCGGGGCTTCGTGCCCAACTGCTTTAGCGACATGGCGCTTAGCGAAATGAAAGATATGTATGAGGACACGCTTAATAAATCAATAAGATCAAACCCCACGGGTGTAAAAGGCTGCCTGCTTGCAATGGCAGGAAGGACAGATATGGATCTTTTCTTAGAGAAAATTAAAATCCCAACGCTTGTCCTTTGCGGATCGCTGGACAAACTAATTCCCCCTCCCGTAATGCGTGCAATGGCAGAAAAAATCAAGGATTCGGAATTTGCCGCAACACCAAGAGCCGGGCACCTGACGCCCCTTGAAAATGCGGAATTTGTTAACGACGTCTTAGCGGGATTTTTAAGCAGAAGGATCAAATAGGTTCGACGTTCAACGTTCGACGTTATTAAAGGATATTGGCGGCACAAGTGCAGCCATTTATTAGAACATATTAGTCTAATCCTTTGATATATCTTTTCCTGACGTTGAACGTTGAACGTTTTAGTGGAACACGACGCTGTAATCCGTGAGGTGACCTTCTTTGTAGCTGAATTTTGCACTGAAGAACCTGCCCTCAAGCATCCACCCGATGAAGGTTTTATCCCCTTCCCAGAGGTTCAGATTAAAAAGCTCATTGTCGGGAATCCATTTCAGGACGCCTTCGTTTGAATCTATCAAATCCCCTTCAAAACTGTCTGTACTGTAGACAAAAACGTACCAGTCTTCAACTCCGTCAAAGAGAGGGAATGTTATAAATCCGTGCAGCCTGGGGGAATTGATCTTAAGACCCGACTCCTCCTGAACCTCACGAATGACGCATTCCTCGGGGGTTTCTCCTTTTTCAAGCTTGCCGCCCAGGCCGTTCCATTTGCCTTCATGCATGTCGTTTTTTTTCTTGATCCTGTGCAGCATCAGTGTGCTGCCGTTACGCTTAACGTAACACAAAGTAGCAAGTTTCATCTTTCACCGGTTTTGCTGAAGGGATAATGCCTTATCCCCTTTTTAACAATTTTCTTACCTGGTCAGGTCGTTACCCAGATACTTACCTTCCTTCAGGTAATTAATTACGTAATCCTTAACCCCGTCTTCAAGCGAAGTCAGAGGCTTATTATAGCCTGCTTCAGTTATTTTACTGAGATTAGCCTCTGTAAAATACTGATATTTATTTCTTAAGACTTCCGGCATATCGATGTATTCAATCTCGGGCTTCATATTAAGCGCGCTGAAGATGGCGTTGACAAGGTCATTCCATGTTCTTGCCCCGCCTGAACCAACGTTATAAATTCCGTTTTTGTCCCTGTTCTCAAGGAAGAAAAGCGTCATGTCAACAACGTCCTTAACATAAACAAAGTCGCGCATCTGTTCGCCGTCTTTGTACTTTTCATTGTATGATTTGAACAGTTTTACTTTTCCGGTTTGGAGTATCTGCCCGTAAGCCTTATGTATAACGCTTCTCATATCGGCTTTATGGTATTCATTGGGGCCGTAGACGTTAAAGAACTTCATGCCCGCTATTTTGTCCAGCACCTTCATCCTCTTTGCCCAGAGGTCGAACATGTGCTTGGAGTATCCGTACATATTAAGCGGCTCGAGCCTTTCAAGTTCATTTTCATTATCGTTATAGCCGTGGCTTCCCTCGCCATATGTTGCGGCAGATGAGGCATAAATAAATCTTGCCTTACGGGGAAGTGAGTACTTCACCAGTTCAGTAGTATATCTGTAGTTATTTTCCAGGAGGTAATCGGCATCTTTTTCCGTAGTGGAACTGCACGCCCCCATGTGTATAATAGCTTCTATATTAAAGGGAACGTTTTCCTCCATTACCCTGTGCAGGAAATCATTTTTATTAAAAAAATCGCGGTACTTTAAGCCCACAAGGTTCTTCCACTTCTCCCCTGTTCCAAGGGAGTCCACAATAATTATATCTTCATTACCCATCTGGTTCAGGCGCCATACGATTGCGCTTCCGATAAAGCCGGCACCGCCCGTTACAACTATCATAATAATCTCTCCGACGTTAAAATTCCGGATAATCTTTTCCGGAACACAATTGAACTTCCTGCCGGCCTTGTATATACCGGCTATTCCAAAATTCTGGTTTTTAATTGAGGTCTAATTTAACTATATTATTACACCTTTTCAAAAAAGATATATATTTTCACATTTAATTTAAGAAAGATAAATAAGAGCCTGATGCCTAATAATTTCAAGTATATTTCAGAACTGCTTAAGAAAAGAATACTTGTACTGGACGGGGCAATGGGAACAATGATCCAGCGTCATAAACTGGAAGAATCTGACTTCAGAGGAGAAAGATTTAAGGACCATCCCCACGACCTGAAAGGAAACAATGACCTGCTCTGTCTCACACAGCCTGAAATAATAAAAAATATACACAGGGCCTACTTTGAAGCAGGTTCCGATATTGTTGAGACCAATACATTTAACAGCACTTCAATTTCGCAAAGCGATTACAAAACAGAACACCTGGTCTATGAACTGAACTACGCCGCGGCCAGGCTGGCCAGGGAAGCAGCAGATGAATTTACACGGAAGGACCCTTCCAAGCCGAGATTTGTTGCAGGTTCCATGGGACCGACAAACAAGACAGCCTCGCTTTCTCCCGACGTGAACGACCCGGGCTACCGCGCAACTTCATTCGATGATCTGGCAAATGCGTATCTGGAGCAGGTAAAAGCCCTTTCTGAGGGAGGCGTTGACATACTGCTTATTGAAACCATCTTCGACACACTCAACTGCAAGGCTGCAATTTACGCCGTCGAGGAACACAGAAGACAGTCCGGACGGGAGCTGCCCGTAATGATCTCAGGCACTATAGTCGATCAGAGCGGCAGGACGCTTTCGGGCCAGACTACAGAAGCATTCTGGATATCGGTTTCACATACAAAAAATCTTCTCAGCGTGGGGCTTAACTGCGCACTCGGATCAAAACAGATGCGCCCCTTTATTAAAGAGCTTTCACGTATTGCAAGCTGCTTTATCAGCCTTTACCCTAATGCGGGGCTCCCGAACGAGTTCGGCGGATACGACGAAACTGGGCGCGACATGGCTTCCGTTCTGGAAGATTACGCAAAGGAAGGCTTCATAAATATTGTAGGCGGCTGCTGCGGCACTACGCCGGATCACATCGGGGCGATTTCAGAGGCGGTTGTAAAATTAAAACCGCGCGGAATACCGCAGACTGAACCGTATTTAAGACTGAGCGGACTGGAGCCCCTGGTAGTAAGGCCCGAGAGCAACTTTGTGAATGTAGGCGAAAGGACAAACGTTACAGGAAGCAAGAAATTTGCCCGCCTTATTCTTTCCGATGACTATGAAGCGGCACTCGCCGTTGCACGCCAGCAGGTTGAAGGCGGAGCTCAGGTGTTAGACGTTAATATGGACGAAGGGCTTCTGGATTCTGAAAAGGCAATGGTAAAGTTTCTTAACCTCTTGGGAAGCGAGCCCGACATTGCAAAACTTCCCATTATGATCGACTCCTCAAGGTGGTCGGTAATTGAAGCGGGACTTAAGTGCGTCCAGGGAAAATGCATCGTTAACTCCATCAGCATGAAAGAGGGCGAGGAAAAGTTCAAAGAGCATGCCCGCAAGGTCCTTCAGTACGGCGCGGCGGCTGTTGTAATGGCTTTTGACGAAAAGGGGCAGGCCGACACGCTTGAACGCAAGATTGAAGTCTGCACGAGGGCTTATAAAATTCTTACCGAAGAGGTAGGCTTCCCGCCGCAGGATATTATATTTGATCCGAACATACTCACCATTGCAACAGGAATTGAAGAGCACAATAACTATGCGGTTAATTTCATTGATGCCGTGCGATACATCAAGCAGCATCTGCCCATGGCCAAGGTAAGCGGAGGTGTAAGCAACCTTTCGTTCTCATTCCGCGGCAACGACCGTGTGAGAGAAGCCATGCATTCGGCATTCCTCTTCCATGCCATTAAAGCCGGCCTGGATATGGGAATAGTAAATGCCGGACAGCTTGAAGTATACGAGGAAATTCCAAAGGACCTGCTGGAACTGGTTGAAGACGTGATCTTAAACCGCAGGCCTGATGCAACAGAAAGACTGGTTTCATTTGCCGAACAGATCAAGCAGAAGGACAAATCGGAAGTAAAGGAAGAAGCCTGGAGGGAAAGCCCGGTTGAAGAAAGGCTGAAGCACGCTCTGATAAAAGGCATAGTTGACTATATTGAACAGGACACAGAAGAAGCCAGGAAAAAATTTACGAGCCCGCTTGAAGTTATTGAAGGCCCGCTCATGGCGGGAATGAACGTCGTTGGCGACCTGTTCGGCTCAGGCAAGATGTTTCTGCCGCAGGTAGTAAAAAGCGCACGCGTAATGAAAAAGTCGGTTGCATACCTGATCCCTTATATTGAAGCTGAAAAGGCTAAAAATCCGGGTTCCAGAGCGGCCGGGAAAGTCCTCATGGCAACCGTTAAAGGCGACGTGCACGACATTGGGAAAAATATTGTAGGCGTTGTGCTTGGGTGCAATAATTACGAGATAATTGATATGGGCGTAATGGTGCCCACGGCAAAGATTCTTGAGGCTGCAATTGCTGAAAAAGCAGATATTATAGGCCTGAGCGGACTTATTACGCCCTCTTTGGACGAGATGACGGAAGTGGCAAAGGAAATGGAACGCCAGAAAATGAAGCTCCCCCTTTTAATTGGCGGTGCCACAACCTCCAGAATTCATACGGCAGTTAAAATTGCACCTAACTATTCGGGCGCGGTTATTCACGTTCTGGATGCCTCCAGAAGCGTTCCTGTTGTAAACAGCCTTCTTAACCCTGAGGCATGCGGCTCCTACGTGGAAAAGGTAAAAAAGGAATATGAGCTTTTAAGAGAAGACCACCAGAAAAGACAGGAAGCTAAAAACTATATTTCGATTGGTGAGGCACGGGAAAACCGACTTAAATCCGACTGGCAGAAAATTCCTGTCAGGAAACCGAAGTACCCGGGAATTACTGTCCTTGAAGATTACAGCATCAGGGAGCTCAGAAATTATATAGACTGGACGCCTTTCTTCTCGGTCTGGGAATTAAAAGGAAAGTATCCTGCAATATTTGACAACCCCGACTACGGCGCTGAGGCGAAAAAACTCTTTGAAGACGCCAATAACCTCCTGGACAAAATTGTCGAACGGAATCTTCTTAAGGCACAGGGTGTATTCGGAATCTTCCCTGCCAACAGCTTAGGAGACGACATTGAAGTCTACTCTGACGAAAGCCGCTCGGGCGTACTTGCAGTTTTCCATACACTGCGCCAGCAGGGGCTTAAGACAGGCAGCTATCCTAATCTTGCACTGTCTGACTATATTGCACCTAAGGATTCCGGCGTTAAAGATTATATAGGATCATTTGCCGTTACGGCCGGAGTTGGAATTGAATCTATAATTGAGAAATTCCAGCATGAGCACGACGATTACAGCATTATACTCGTTAAGGCTCTGGCCGACCGTCTGGCTGAAGCCTTTGCCGAACACCTGCATGAACTGGTAAGGAAAAAATACTGGGGTTATGCCTCGGGTGAGGCTCTCAGTAACGAAGACTTGATAAAAGAAAAGTACACCGGAATCAGGCCCGCACCGGGTTATCCGGCACAGCCCGACCACACTGAAAAAAGAACTCTTTTTGACCTTCTTCAGGCTGAGGCAAGTACCTCTATACGCCTTACTGAAAATATGGCAATGTATCCTGCTGCTTCTGTAAGCGGACTCTACTTTGCACATCCCGGGGCAAAATACTTTAACGTGGGCAAGATCTCGCGCGACCAGGTACTGGATTACCACAAGCGAAAGGGTATGAGCCTGCAGGAAACAGAAAAGTGGCTTTCACCCATTCTTAATTACAACGGAAGCGCCGGTCAGTAAGAAGCTGGTAGTATGTAGTAGACAGTAAGAGGCCCTTTGAAAAAAGGGCCTCTTTTTTATTAAGCCGAATTAAGGAGCACCTCTTTCTGCAGAAGCCCTTCCTTTAGTATATTCAAAACCGCATTTTCTTCTGTGCTTAGGGCAAACCGGGAACTCTCCACATTTTTAGAGGCGCTTTCCATATGCTCAAAAAGACTGTTATCCATATATGCGGAAATTATTTCGGGATGGATATAATACTTTCTGCAGACCGAGGGCGTATTGTTCAGGGCTCTGGAGACCTTCTTAATTGCAAGGACAATGTTTTTCTGTTTATCTTTTTCGTCTTCAGCCATGCCCAGGTCGTATAATTCTTTTGCGGCACGCACCGTGCCGCCCCAGGTCCTGAAGTCCTTGGCCGTAAAATCCTGTTCAATAATTTCCTTCAAATAGCTGTTCACGTCGGCCGAATCAACCGTCTGGCGGTTTCCCTCTTCATCCAGGTACTGGAAAAGGTGCTGCCCGGGGAGTTCCTGGCACTGTTTAATAAGTTTTGCCAGGCGCTTGTTTTCAATATCCACATCCCACTGTTTTCCGCTTTTACCCTTAAAGATGAATCTGACCTTTGAGCCATCTGTTTCCATGTGTTTATTTCGCAGGGTTGTAAGCCCGTAGGAGTCGTTCTGCTTTGCGTACTCGTGGTTTCCTATACGGATTAAGGTTTCCTCAAGGAGCCTTACCAGTATGGCCATAACCTTTTCTCTTGGAAGGCCATGCTTTCTTAAGTCCTCATCGACTCTTGCGCGTATAAGAGGAAGTGTTTCCCCGAATCTTATCATTAGGTTGAATTTATTTGTATTGCGTATATCCTCCCATCCGGCGTGATAGATGTACTGCTTGCGTCCTTTCTGATCGCGCCCGGTAGCCTGTATATGCCCGTTTGAATAGGGACAGATCCAGACATTCGTCCACGCTGGAGGGATTACGAGGGCTTCAATTCTGATGACGTGTTTTGGATCAGTTAGTTTGTTATCGTTTTTTTCCAGGTATATGAAGCCTTTACCCTGCCCCTTCCGGCTGAAGCCGGGGTCCTCGTCCGAAACATAGCGCAGTCCTGCAGCTTCAGCCACCTCCTCCGGTTCAGTTACAATAAGAGCTTCGAGCTTTTCATTTATAATTGCATCGAGTGCGTTTTCATTTTTCATAAGGTCCGTCTCTTTTTTTCAAATTGGCATATATATTATAACGTCTCATATGGGTAATTAGGTTTCCAGTGGCGAAATTTGCGGGCTTTTAGCCCCCGATATTCCGTCCCCGGGAATCTGAATCGCGGCTATTGAATCTGTGGAGTATGTACCTTATATTAAATTCACAACCGCCTTAATAACTGAAAAAAGGGATAGATTTATGACTAAAACACAAATCTGGGTCGCAGCTTTCCTGGGTCTTTTTATTATTCTTTTTGGCATATCCCGCATTTCAAATAATAATGAGCCTGCAAGTTCAGCAAGTATGAATGGACAGATGGAAAGCCTTCAGCCCGCGGACAAGGAAGTCAGTGTCACGACTCTCATCAAAAACAACGGCTGCACAAGCTGTCACGGAAGCGACCTGAAAGGGACAAATCTTGCTCCTTCACTTGTAAACGTAAAAGAGAACTGGAAGCGTGACGAGCTGATTGCTTACCTGAGGAATCCTTCGTCATTCATGGATTCTGAACGGTTTGCCCGCTTCAGGCAGCAGTATTCTTCCGTTGTAATGCCGCCATTTAACAACCTGGACATTAAGGATCTGGGGAAAATTGCGGACTACCTGATGAAACTTTAATACTATAGAAGCCTTCAGGCTTTGATTAGAATAAAAGGCAAAAGTAAAATTTATGCGGTTTAGCCGGAGGTCGGTTTATCCTCTTCTTCCTGGCCGCAATCTCTTACCTTTGCCTTACTATTTCTCTTATCTTGAATGCCTTATGCAACTGTTATTTCCTTTGCCAGATAAACATCCTGTATAAGATTCAGCAGCTGCACTCCCTCTTTCATCGGGCGCTGGAACGCCTTGCGTCCTGAGATAAGCCCCATTCCGCCGGCACGCTTATTAATGACAGCCGTTCTTGCGGCCTCACCGAAATCGTTTTTCCCCGAGGCACCGCCGGAGTTTATAAGTCCTGCCCGCCCCATATAGTTATTGATTACCTGATAGCGTGTCATATCAATTGGGTTCTCAGTAGCAAGATCCGTATACATTTTTTCGTCAAACTTTCCGAATTTGAGCGCCTTGAAGCCGCCGTTATTTTCAGGCAGTTTCTGTTTTATTATATCTGCTTCAATTGTAACGCCCAGGTGATTTGCCTGTCCTGTAAGGTCGGCTGCCAGCGAGTAATCCTTGTCGGTCTTAAAGCCTGAATTTCTTAAGTAGCACCAGAGAACTGTTCCCAGGCCAAGCTCATGAGCGTAGCGGAAGGCCTCACTTACCTCTATTAACTGGCGCGCGCTTTCCTCACTTCCGAAATAAATTGTAGCTCCCACGGCGGCAGCACCCATATCGTAAGCCTGTGCAACGCTTCCGAACATGATCTGGTCATATTTATTCGGATATGTAAGGAGTTCATTGTGATTTAATTTTACGATAAAAGGAATCTTGTGGGCATATTTTCTTGACATCATACCCAGCACACCGAGCGTTGAAGCTACAGCGTTGCATCCCCCTTCCATGGCCAGTTTAATAATGTTCTCCGGGTCAAAATATTCAGGATTCGGCGCAAAGGATGCCCCTGCCGAGTGCTCGATCCCCTGATCTACAGGGAGTATAGACATATAGCCTGTTCCTGAGAGGCGTCCTGTCATAAAGATCCACTGCAGGTTTTTAAGCACATTAATGTTGCGGTCTGAATGATAATATATTCTGTCCACAAAATCGGGACCGGGCAGGTGAAGGCTTTCTTTCGGGAATTTTGCCTTATAAGAAAGCAGCTCATCTGCTTCTTCACCCAGGTACTTCCGGATCTGATCGATCATCTTAATTCCTCCTTTATTAATATCTGAAAGGCCTTTTGATTAAGATATACCTTTTATATTTAATATCAAGCTTCAAGCGGGGCTTTGCGGGTGGTTTCTGAAGTGCAAAAAAAGAGGGTGAAGTTTTTAAGGCTCCACCCTGCAAAAGTAAAGGTTAAAAGTTAAGGTCAGCCGGCTCTCCCAGCAAAGTCCTGGCCTGAGTTATATTGTTTTTGACCTGCTGCGACCAATCCTGCGCCCACTGTATGTTTTCATCACTAGAGTGGACTTCATGGGCAATACCTATTTTTGTCCTGTACTGGTACTGCTGAAAAGCCTTTTTGCATGCAATGGCCAGGTTTTTCTGCTCATACTTTCTGGCGGCCTGAATAACCGCCTGGCGCCAGTCGTCCGAAAAATCTACAGGCACCTTTTCGCCGGCATTTTTCAAAATTGCAATTGCCTGTTCAAGCTCATTATTTGAGTCGCTCAGTTCCCTCTCATAAAGCCTGAAGTATTCAAGAATTCTTCCTTCCTCGAATGTCTTTATGAAGTTTTCAATTGCCCCAAGGTCATGCGCGTGCAAAGGAGGCCTGGGATCGGGTTTTTGGAGCCTGCGCGGGCGGTGCTGCTTTTTCTCCTTTTCAGAGTTACTTTTTCTCCAGATGCCAAGGTAATACTCCTCTTTCTCACCTCTTATATCCGGAAGCATCATAAGAGAGCCCGTTGCCATGCGGTTATCATAAAATTCGTACCATGGGGGGATGTCATCGTTTGCATTCAGGCTTTCTTTTATCTCATTATAGCCCATCCACATATAATCCAGCTCAAAATCGCGGAAATTATCACTAAGTATATATTCATAATACAGGCCGAAATCCTCTTCAGAGATTGGCTCTATAAAGGGGCAGTTCTCGATGTTTTTCTCCCAGTATTCAAAGTCCAGTGTTATCTCTATACCTTTGATCTTTATCAGTTCGGCTCTCCACTGGCATTCTATGTTGAAAAGTTTCTTTCTCTGAATTTCCCACAAGCGTTCCTCAGCTTCCATCTGGCGCCTGAGGAATGCGTTTTCCTCATTTTCCTTCAGCATCTCTCCGTAGGTAAGGTAACGGGTTTTCTTCAGGGCATAGGTATCAATGAAGGAATCTATGCTGGACGGGTTATACCGGCCGAAGAACTCCCTGTAGGCCGGATTACTTTTCAGGTCCTTCTTAATCTCACTGATCATTGCCCCGAACTTTTTTTCCTTCTCAATATTCTCCAGTATAAATTCAGGTATATTGTCTTCAGACAGGTTTTTATTATTGCTTTTCATAAGGTCTTTAATTGCGTTTTGATTCACAGCCTGCATCCTTTTTTAATGAGAAATATTATTTTCAGAAACCATAACCAGGATAGAAGCATTATGAATACCGGTTATTATTCCGCTTTTCCCCCTTCCGGAGGTGCGGCCCTTTTAATAAGTTATAACATGAAAGAGAATAAGTCAATCTTTTCTTACAAAAAGACTTCTAAAAAGTCTACTTTTTTTGTAAGAAGTTATCCTACAAAAATTATATTAAATTTGTGAAACCCTTACAATCCCATTATATTTACCATATGAAGAACTACAGATTAGTATACTCGACAGACCCTGAGGTCAATAAAAAATGTCCCCGATGCAAGGAGCTTTTGTCTGAATGCACGTGTCCGAAAGAAGAAGACGCAAGAGTTATGAAATTTACGCCCGTCCTGAGGATTGAAAAGTCGGGCAGGCACGGCAAAACCGTAACTGTCATAGACAAGCTTCCATTAAATGAAGGTTACCTGAAGGATCTTACAAGCGAACTTAAGAAAAAGTGCGGTTCCGGGGGGACATATAAAACCCAGGAAGGACGCGGTATAATTGAGATACAGGGAGAAAAGAGGGACCTGGTGCGCACTTACTTTGAAAAGCAGGGTATAAAAGTAAAAGGTTAAAACCGGCAGATTTACCGGTCTTAACCTTTTTAATTCCATACTACTTGATATAAGCCATTTTCCTGATCATATTGACGCCGGAGCCCTGAGGCGTAATACAGTTTACCCTGTAGAGATAAATGCCTGAGGCTACCTGTCTTCCGGATTCATTCTGGCCATCCCACATTACATCGTGATAACCCGCAGGAAGCTGGTCAAACCTGTAGCTGCGTACCCTCTGGCCCTGAAGGTTTGTAATTAACAGCTCTGCACGTGAAGGTTCCTTTGCAAAAAACCTTATTTTTGTCATTCCGTTAAACGGGTTCGGATAATTCTGATAGAGCTCAAAATGATCCGGCTGCTCAGTGTTATCAGTAAGAGATGAGGTTGCGGCACTGGTAATCTTAAATGTCTGATTATCAATATCACCCTTGTCGTCTACAACTGCAATCGAAATACTGTCTACATCCGGAGCATCAGTGGGCGGAGTTCCGGCAAACGTGCCGTTTTCGGGATCGAATGTCATCCAGTCAGGCAAATGGTCTATCCTGTAGTGTACGCGTGCGTCTGTTCTGCTTGTTATTCCGGGCACATAAGTAAAAATCTTTCCGGGAGTGTAGTTAGCTGCCGGTCTGCTCACAATCCTGATATCCCCGGCGCCATCGATTACATTTACTTCCCATCTGATTGAGGCGGTATCCTGTGAATTGTAAGCAAAGGCTTTTATTACATTAAGTCCCTTTATGTGGTCACAAGCGTTAAACCTCAGTACCCTTTCGCCCGAGGCCTGCACGGTATCATTTACCGTCCAGTAATAAGAAAGATTCTGCTTATTTCCATCCACAGCAAAGGCGCTGAAATATGTTCTGCCTCTCTTCTGCAGCTCCATTTTCCTGTAATTAAAAGGCATAAACTTCTTCAGCCGCGTCTCCGCCTTTGCAGCATAAGGGAACCAGGAGACAAATTCAGGAGGGAAAGAGTTTTTAAGAAAATGCTCCAGTACATTTCTAGTCACAATGGAAACCTTTGTCGAATGGGATTGAAGCCCCCAGGCCCACCTGACTGTTGCGGCATTAAAGACATATCCGGCGTTGGGGTTCTTATCCTTGTTATACTTAAAAATTCCCATTGTAGCCCACTCTTCCGGCATATTGGCCGAAGCGTGGTTTGCGGGTGAAATTCCCAGTAATTTGAAGTTCAGCGGGGTTTTGTCGCTTCCCGTAACAACAGGCATACCGTTTCTGTAGGTAAATAACGCGGCATCTGTTTCATAGCCTACAATAGAGGAATCGGCATAGTATCCAAGCGTGTCACCTTCAGAGAGATCTGTATTATCATAGACCCAGTGCTGTGAGTTTCTGACAATGTAGCCTCCGAAGCCATCCTTCCACGGCAGACATGTGCCATAGTTTGTCTGGCCGCCATTTTCATAGCTTGTCCCGAGGAAAGGGTTTTCTCTGTCGATTGTGTACCATTCCTGTGTCCCTTTTTCCGTATTGAAAAACGGGTCAGACGGTTCATGCTTATAGCAGACAAATGTATGATAATTATTTTCATACCTTATCTGCCACCAGCAGGTATTTCCGCTCAGGCACATAAAGTGGCCGCCGTTATTCAGGAATGCCACAACATTATCCCTCATTTTACGGCTCCAGTATTCACTGTGACCTGTCAGAAGAAGAACCTTGTGTTTGCTGATATATAAGGAATCGCGGTCGAGGTCCGTGTCCGAAACAACATCCACGTCGTAGCCTTCCTCTTCGAGCCATTTAATCAGTTTTGAATCGTAAGCAGCAAAACTGCCGCGGTTCACATTAGTATGATTGTTTAAGTTAAAAGGTCTGAAAAAGGAGAGTTTTACCGAGTAGTTAAACCAGATACCAGGCCCGCCCTCGCTGCTGTATCCGGCATATGCGCTTTTTCCGCCAAACATATTATATGCCTGGTAGGTATTTGTGGCGCAAACTACAACGAGCCTGTTTGTTGTTTCTTTATCCTTGACGAAGAAAAGGACCGGATTTATGGTATCGCTAAGTGTCGGAAATTCTGCCAGGTAGGCCCCCGGCTTCCAGTCTTTCTGAATGACAATTTGTGCCGTTTCGGGCCATTTGCACCCGTTCAGGTATACAGCATCTTCTTCTTTTACCTGCCTGAGGCCCCCTTTTACATTCGGAATTGTGGCAACAAGTTCTTTTTCTTTGCCATACCTGTAAATTTTCAGGTCATATTCAGCGGCATGAGATGAAATATAAAATTTAAGTGTATCCCCTTTATAAGCGCTTAGATCGGAAGCATAGCCTCCTTCAAGAAAACCACAGCCAAAGCCGGGTCCATCAGTTATATTCAGACCCCCTTCTCCATTTTGCGCATGAATAGAAGAAGACAGTACTGCTATTGAGAATATAACAGCAATAAGACGGTAGATTTTTTGCATTTCCCCCCTGCAAGAATTATCTAGATTTATTTGATATAACTATATCCGGGCACAAGTAAGATTAAGAGCAACCAAAAGAACAAAGCAGGCCATATCGAATGAAAACCTTACTGTAAATCATCGGTGAGCAACAGCAAATACTTTAGCATAAAATCAGGGCACTTTTTTCTCCCCAAATCTAATTTGTGCAAAATCATTTTGCAAGCAAAAACTACCCGGGGGAAATATTATTTTATGTTTATAAGATTTATTAGGATATGAACACTTTAATTTTAATTAATAAAAGTTTAATAATTCCTGTTTCATAAATTTTTCAGGATTTATTCTTTTAATTTCTTATTTTCATCTTATACATTCACCATCCAGAGCGCTAAAATGAAAGCTGTTAAGTCCCTTGGGCATAAGGAATTAAAACCTGAAGAACTCAAACTCAGATGCAGCCCCGAAGTGTTTAACTTCGATTCCACGGGAGAGATTGCACCAATAAATGAAATTATCGGGCAGGAAAGGGCCTTAAAAGCCCTGAAGATCGGCGTGGAGCTGTGGAGTCCGGGCTACAATATATTTATTACAGGTCTCTCCGGAACCGGCAAGGCCACTACGGTAAAACAGATGCTGGAGACCATCAGGCCCAAATGCCCGGTCCTTAACGATTACGCCTACGTCAACAATTTTGAGGACCAGGACAATCCCATTCTTCTTATATTCCCGGCAGGTGAAGCTCAGAAGTTCAAGCACGACATCTCCTCTACAATTCAATACCTGCAGAACAAGATCCCGCAGGCACTTGAAGCTGAATCCTATAAAGTTGAAAGAAAGAAGATCCTTTCTGAGTTCAGCAGCCAGGAACAGGTTTTAATGAATTCCTTTGAGGAGAAACTGAAGAAGGAAAATTTTTCCTTAGGACAGGTAAAAGTCGGTGAGGCCTCGCGTCCCGAGGTGCTTCCCTTAGTAGAAAACCAGCCCATTTTCATTCAGCAGTTAGAAGAGCAGGTCCGCAAAGGCAAGATAAATAAAGAAAAGGCCATTGAAATTTCCACCAAATACGCCATGTACCAGGAAGAGCTTCAAAGCGTATTTAAAAAAGGGCTTAAGCTCAGCCAGGATTACCAGGAGAAGCTCCAGCATCTGGAAAAAGAAACCGTCAACGTTATTGTAAAAGGCGCCATCAGTAATATTAAGGACAAATACAGGGGCGAGAAAGTCGGCTGGTACCTGGACGCGGTGGAGGAAAACATACTCAACTCGCTTGACGTATTCAAGGGTGTCCGCCCGAAGACAGAGGAAACCGAAGAAGGGATTGTTATAGATTACTATAAGGAGTATGAGGTAAATATAATACTGGACAATACTCATACTAATGAATGCCCTATTGTTATTGAGACCACCCCTTCCTACAACAACCTTTTCGGCACTATTGAGAAGTTCAGCGACGGGCACGGCGGCTGGTATGCAGATTTTACAAAGATCAAGGCAGGATCTTACCTTAAGGCCAACGGCGGCTATTTGGTCTTAAATGCCATGGATGCATTTCAGGAGCCGGGAGTCTGGAAGACATTAAAGCGCGTTTTAATGTACGGAAAGCTGGAAATACAGGATTTCTTCAGCAACTACCAGTTCTCGCCAACGGTCTTAAAACCGGAGCCTATTGAATGCAACACAAAAGTAATTTTCATCGGCAACCAGTACATGTATTCCATGCTGGCGGCATATGAGGACGATTTTAAGAAGATCTTTAAGATCAAGGCCGACTTCGATTATGAGATGAAGAGAACTGACCATAACTTAAATGAATATGCGGGAGTTATTAAAAAGCTCATCGAGCACGAAAAGCTCATGGAGTTCGACAAGTCTGCCATTGGAGCCGTTATTGAATACAGTTCGCGCTACGCCGGGCAGAAGGAAAAGCTGACGACAAGGTTTTCCTTTATTGCCGACCTTTTAAGAGAATCAAATTTCTGGGCTAAAGATAATGGCGAGTCTATAGTATGTGCATATCACGTCCATCAGGCATATAGTAACAGCCGCGAGCGCCACGCACTTTATGAAGCGAAGATCTCTGAGATGATTGAAGAAGGAAGCATCTTAATTGATACCGACGGCCAAAAAACGGGCCAGATTAACGGGCTTGCTGTCTACGGGTCAGATTATTTTTCCTTCGGCAAACCGACCAGAATTACGGCTTCTGTTTCACTTGGAACCGGGAGCCTCATTAACGTCGAACGCGAGGCGGGCCTTAGCGGCAACACTCATAATAAAGGCGTACTTATAATTTCAGGATATTTCAGGGAGACTTTCGGCCAGAGGATACCGCTTTCTTTCTCGGCAAGCCTCGTCTTTGAGCAGGGTTACGGTATGATAGACGGCGACAGCGCCTCGGCTGCCGAGGTCTGCGCGCTCATGTCAACTTTTTCAGAGCTCCCTGTTAAGCAGTCCTTTGCAATAACAGGATCTGTAGATCAGAAAGGGAACATTCAGCCCATAGGCGGCATTAACGAGAAAATTGAAGGATTTTTTGACGTCTGCAAAAGGCGCGGCTTAAGTAAACATCAGGGCGTAATTATCCCCATACAGAACGTAAAGGACCTGATGTTAAGAGATGATGTAATCGATGCGGTAAAAAATAAGACTTTTCACGTTTACGCCATCTCCAGAATAGAAGAAGCCCTTGAGATTCTGACGGGCGTAAAGGCCGGGAAGCTGAATAAAAATGGACATTTTGAACAGAATACCGTATTCGGACTGGTGGAAAAGAAGCTTAAGGAAATGTACGCCAAAATTAAACCCGCAGCTAAGAAAAACGGAACCAACGGAGTAATGAAACAAAACGGACAGACGGAGGGGAAAAAGGATCCCGCCATTGTACCGGCCAGGACAAAAAAGAAAAAATAATCTTTAAGACCTGCTCCCTTAACGCCGGAGTTTAGAGATTGAGAAAGGCACCCGTTACCGGAACTACTGTTCCTTTACGGGTGTTTTCTTTTTTAAACCGCATAATCTTCCCCTAAAAATGACTACTATTAAATGGGATTTATTATCATTCAATTATTTTGCAATTTTTGGTTAGTAAAACATATTTAAACTTAAATTATCATAATGGAAACGAAAGAAAAATATAAATTAGCCCAATGGTGGGAAAAGACTGAGGACGGGAAAGTTCTCTGCACTTTGTGCCCGCGTTACTGCAAGCTTGGCGAGGGGCAGGCAGGTTTCTGCTTTATAAGGCAGAACATCGGAGGAGAGCTTTATTCCTTAGGCTACGGAAGGCCGACAGGATTCGGACTTGACCCGATAGAGAAAAAGCCGTTAAACCACTTTCTGCCCGGGACTTCCATTTTAAGTTTCGGCACGGCAGGCTGCAACCTTGGGTGCAAATTCTGCCAGAACTGGTCAATCAGCAAGGCAAGGCTTGACGATGAGAATTCATTCGAGGCCTCACCGGAAAAAGTTGTGGAGCTGGCAAAACAGTACGGCGCTCCTTCAATTGCTTATACTTATAACGACCCGACAATCTTCGGTGAGTACGTAATAGACATTTCAAAGATTGCGCGTGAGGAGGGGCTGAAATCCGTAATGGTTACGGCAGGTTATATTGACAAAGAAGCCCGTAAGGACGTCTATAAATATATTGATGCTGCAAACGTGGACTTAAAAGGTTTTACTGAGGACTTTTACCATAAGGTCACTTACTCACACCTGAACCCGGTACTGGATACTCTGGTCTGGCTTAAAAACGAGACTGACATATGGTTTGAGATCACAACGCTTCTTATTCCGGGAGAAAATGATTCCGAGGAAGAGCTTAAGAAAATGACGGGCTGGGTTGTAGAAAACCTTGGAGACTCGGTGCCGCACCACTTTACAGCTTTTCATCCTGATTTCAGGATGACGGATAAAAGCCGCACGCCATCATCCACACTTGATATGGCAAGAAGGATTGCCAATGAGGCCGGAATAAAATACTGCTATGTGGGCAACGTTCACAATACCGAAGGACAGACCACGTACTGCCCCAGCTGTCACACACCTCTTATTAAGCGTGACTGGCACAGCGTAATTTCAAACAGGCTTCAGGAGGGCAAATGCTATTTATGCGGCAGCCCGGTTGCAGGAGTATTTTCAATTAAAAATTAAAAATGAAAAATTAAAAAGTATAAGAAAAAGCCCGGAAGCCCAATAGATATCCGGACGTAGAAAAATGGCCTCATATCAAAGTTATTCAGAATTCCGGAGGAATGACTTGTCTGTAGAAATACGGATATCCACCCCCACCCATAGAGTTCCGGAGGAACGACTTGTAAATAGGGTATTGCCGTGTTCACCGGTCATACAAGTCGCTCTTCCGGAGCTCTGAAGAGGATATAGAGCATCGCTTTTTCTACAGATCGGCCGCGGCCGACTCCTCCGGAGCTCTCTATGAGTCAATTTGAAGCTTCAGTCCATAGTAGGACGGGTTCGAAGTTCGAGGTTAAACGAAAAGTAAATTATGAAAAAGCCCGGAATTGTGTTCCGGGCTTTTTTTTTGTGTGAAATGCTGCTCTATCTTAGTACCTGTAATACTCAGGCTTATAAGGGCCTTCAACCTTGACACCGATGTAGTCGGCCTGATCCTGATTTAAGGTATCAAGCTCGACACCGATCTGATCCAGGTGCAGACGTGCCACTTTCTCATCCAAATGCTTTGGAAGCATGTAGACCCTGTTTTCGTACTTCTCTGAATTCATCCAGAGCTCGATCTGTGCCAGGCACTGATTGGTAAAAGAGTTGCTCATTACAAACGATGGGTGGCCTGTAGCGCATCCAAGGTTTACAAGACGTCCTTCAGCCAGAACAATAATTTCCTTGCCGTCAATTGTGTACTTATCCACCTGAGGCTTTATGGTGTCTTTTGTCTGTCCGTAGTTCTTATTTAACCATGCCATATCGATCTCTGTGTCAAAGTGACCAATGTTGCAGACCACGGTCTTATCTTTCATTAAGCGGAAGTGCTCTTCCCTTACGATTGACTTATTACCCGTGCATGTAACAACAATGTTTGCCCTCGGAATGGCGTTCATCATCTTCTTAACCTCATAGCCGTCCATTGCAGCCTGAAGGGCGCATATGGGGTCTATTTCAGTTACAATTACGCGAACTCCTGCACTCCTAAGACTCTGAGCCGATCCCTTACCAACGTCACCATAGCCCGCCACAACGGCAACTTTTCCTGCCATCATGAGGTCTGTTGCACGCCTGATGGCATCAACCAGGCTTTCACGGCATCCGTACTTGTTGTCGAACTTGCTCTTTGTTACTGAATCATTGACATTGATTGCAGGAATTGGAAGCGTTCCTTTTTCAACTCTGTCATAGAGTCTGTGGACACCTGTTGTGGTTTCTTCAGACAGGCCCTTAATACCTTTAACGAGCTCCGGGTACTTGTCCAAGACCATATTTGTAAGGTCGCCACCGTCATCTAAGATCATGTTCAAGGGTTTTCTGTCCTCACCAAAGAAGAGTGTCTGCTCTATGCACCAGTCAAACTCCTCCGAGGTCTCCCCTTTCCATGCATAGACCGGTATACCGGCCTTGGCTATGGCTGCTGCCGCATGGTCCTGTGTGGAGAAGATGTTGCACGATGACCATGTGACCTCGGCTCCAAGTTCAACCAGTGTCTCAATTAAGACCGCCGTCTGGATTGTCATGTGCAGGCATCCGGCTATTCTTGCACCCTTCAGGGGTTTACTCGGGCCGTATTCACGCCTTAAGGCCATAAGGCCCGGCATCTCGGCCTCAGCTAAGAGGATTTCTTTTCTTCCCCATTCGGCAAGAGTGATATCCTTCACCTTGTATTTTACGTAATCTTTTTCTACTACTTCGTCCATTTCACACCTTTATTTCTTTATTTTTTTAGTAGATATTTACTTCTTTAAGACTATTACTTCTTTTTAGCTGCCTTAGCCTTAGCTGGAGCCTTAGCCTTTACCGGAGCCTTAGCCTTTACCGGAGCCTTAGCCTTTACCGGAGCCTTAACAGACTTGACTTCAGGAGTCTTCTCGGCTGCAGCTTTTACTGCTGAGGCCTTAACTGCAGGAGCTTTCACCTTTACTGCCTTGGGAACGTATTTCTTGAATACGGGTACTAAGTCCAGCTTCTCCCATGTGAAGTCCTTGTCATTCCTACCAAAGTGACCGTAAGCGCTGGTCTTCTGATAAATGGGTCTGCGGAGTTTCAGGCGTTCAATGATACCCTTAGGAGTAAGGTCAACTTCCTTCATTATTATCTTTGAAATCTCCTTGTCAGAAATGACACCCGTGCCGTTTGTCTCAATGAGTATTGAAACCGGTTTGGCTACGCCTATTGCGTAAGCCACCTGGACCAGGCACTCTTTGGCAAGCCCTGAAGCCACAACGTTCTTTGCAATGTGGCGGGCTGCATAGGTTGCGCTTCTATCAACCTTCGAGGGGTCTTTTCCACTGAATGCGCCGCCGCCGTGAGGTGCCCAGCCGCCATATGTGTCAACAATGATCTTGCGTCCTGTAAGGCCTGAGTCTCCGTGGGGGCCGCCAATTTCAAAGCGTCCTGTAGGATTAACAAAGTACTTTGTCTTATTGTCCAGGAACTTTGCAGGGATTACTTTCTTTATTACCTCTTCAATGACGTCTTCTTTGATTGTCTTCTGTGAGACGTCGCCGTCGTGCTGGGTAGAGATTACAACAGCATCCACTCTTAAGGGGTTGTTGTTGTCGTCATATTCAATTGTAACCTGGCTTTTGGCATCAGGCCTCAGGTATGGCATAAGCCCGTTATTCTTCTTTCTGATCTCGGCAAGCTTCAAAACGAGCTTATGAGCATAAACAATCGGCATAGGCATAAGTTCCTCAGTCTGGTCGCATGCATAGCCGAACATAATGCCCTGGTCGCCTGCTCCACCTTTATCGACACCCATTGCGATGTCGGGTGACTGTGAGTGTATGGCGTTAAGGACTGAACAGGATTCACTGTCAAACTTATAGTCTGCACTTGTGTAGCCTATCTTCTCAACAGTTTTCCTTACCACGTCCTGTATATCTACATAGGCTTTAGTTGTTATCTCGCCGCCTACTAAGACAAGTCCCGTTGTAACGAAAGTCTCGCAGGCTACTCTTGCATTTGGATCAGTTTTGTAAATGGCATCTAATACTCCGTCCGAAATAGCATCGGCTACTTTATCCGGATGCCCTTCTGATACGGATTCAGATGTGAAAAAATATGACATTTTCTTCTACCTTTGTTTATGATTGAAAGTAACTGTTAATAAATTTTATTTTGCCTCATTCCAAAGAGGCCCTGTTTTTATTAGAAGAATTCTATTTCTGAAGAATCCCCGGCATTCAGTCTCTTAAAATTTCCTTTTACCTGAGTTGAATTGCCTATAAGCGAGTGATCGAGTATTGCACATTTTACTGTAGCGCCGGAACCCACAATGGAGTTTTTAATTATGCTGTCTACAATAGTGCATCCTTCTGAAATAGTTGCATACGGGCCGATAACGCAGTTTTTAACCACGGCTCCCGGGGCAATAAAGACCGGCTCGTTTATAACAACAGACTTAATATCGTGTCTGACTGCATCCCTTTCCAGAATGAACTGGTTTGTAGAAAGCAGCGTCTCCGGTTTTCCGCAGTCGTACCATCCTTCAACAGGAAAAGTAGTAATATTCTCGCCCGACTCTATCATTATCTGAAGAGCGTCAGTAAGCTGGAGCTCTCCTTTGGTTCTTATATCGCGCCTAATCAGCTCATTTAATGAATTAACCAGCTTTTCAGCGTCAGAGATATAATAAAGCCCCACAAGAGCAAGCTTAGAAACGAGTGTCTTCGGCTTTTCAACAAGCCTTACGATCTTTCCATTTTCACATACTGCAACGCCGAAACGGCCCGGGTCTTCCACAGTCTTAACGCCAAGAGCGGTCTGTTTGTTCCTTAAGACATCCTTCAGGTCGACGTCAAAAATGGTATCGCCCAGGATTATAAATATCTCTTTTTCATCGAAAGTAGGAACAGCCATGTGAATTGCATGGCCTAAACCCAGCATCTCTTTCTGCTCAACAAAGTCGGCCTGCAGTTCCGGGTAGTTATCCGTAACATAATCTTTAATCATCTCCCCCAGATGGCCTATAACAAACGTGGCTTTGGTAATATTCTCGCTTAATATCTTGTCAATTATGTGACCTATTATCGGCTTGCCTCCCACGTTCAGTAACACTTTGGGTATTGAATACGTGTGAGGTTTTAATCTGCTGCCGAAACCCGCAACCGGAATAATCGCCCGCATAATTCTCCTTGCAACAACTTTGTTTTTAGCACCTAAAACTAATAAAAAAGGCCGCTAATATCAAACCACTAAAAGAGATAAAATAGTGCCCTTTTCTTTGAAACCGTGAGCTTTGAGAACAATCAGATGAAATGTAAAAGCGAGCTCTCTATTGCTGAACTTTCATGCAATGAAGCTTTTACTGCAGCTTACGTCCTTAACCCCTCACGCTTCTCCACACCCTTTTACAGAGCTTAATAATATGTTGACTTTTGAGGCACCAGTTATATATTTTTACCTTTAATTAATTTAATCATCTTGAGGCATTAATGAAAAAATTTCTTTTTGCTGCTGCAATGTTTTTAACGGCTGCATCAGTAATATACCCGCAGCAGAAGCATGCCCTTACGGTCGACGACCTGTGGGCAATGAAAAGAGTCACCTCCCCCGTAATCTCTGCAGACGGGAAGACAATTGCATTTGTACTTACATCCTACAGCATGGATGAAAACAAGGGCAATGCGGATATCTGGATCGTTAACAGCGACGGTTCAAATTTAAGAGTTCTTAAAAATTCAGATAAAAATGAAACCGAGCCCCGCTTCCTTCCCGACGGGAAAGGAATTGTTTATTCTGTCGGAGGACAGCTCCACGAATGCAGCCTTGACGGCTCAGGCGATAAGGAACTGACAGATATATACTCTGCGGCCGGCGGAGAAGTTATCTCTAATGACGGCAGTAAAATTGCATTCGTTTCTTCTGTTTACCCGGAGTGCACCACTCAGGAGTGCAATAAGCAGAAAGACGAGGAAAAAGATAAAAGCAAGGTTAAGGCTTCCATTTTTACTGAACTCATGTACAGGCATTGGGACAACTGGAGAGGCGACAAAAGAAGCCACCTGTTCTTAATGGATAAAGATAAAAAGGAATATACCGACCTGACACTAAACAGCAAAGCTGACGTGCCGCCTATTGCCTTAGGAGGCTCAAACGACTACAGCTTCTCGCCTGACGGACAGGAAATTGCATTCACAATGAACGAAGCTGAAACTTTAGCCGTAAGCACAAACAATGATATTTTTATAGTTAAGCTTAAAGACGCAAATAAGGATGGGAAAACACCTTATACAAAAATTTCCATCAGCCGCGGCAACGACAACAGCCCCGTCTACTCCCCTGACGGAAAGTACATTGCCTACTGCTCCATGGAACGGGCTGGCTTTGAGGCAGACCGCCAGCGCCTTATGCTCTACGACAGGAAGACCGGATCAACAAAGGATTTGACCAAAGGCTTCGACCGTTCCGTTGGCGACATAACCTGGTCACCCGATTCAAAAGCAATTTATTTTGATTGTGCAAACGAGGTTTATAACTCAATTTACAGGCTGGATGTTGCAACCGGCAAAATTGACATACTCTTGAAAGATCATATAAATAACCTCTTCGGAATTTCTCCCGACGGCAAAACTGTTTATTTCAGCCAGATGAGAACGAACCTCCCCACAGAAATTTTTTCAATGAACTCAGACGGCTCAAGTGTTAAGCAGCTCACCTCCTCAAACACCGAACTCTTAAGCCGTCTCGAGATGAATCCTATTGAAACCTTCTGGAGCAAAGGCGCCGCAGGTGCAAAGGTTCAGTCTATTCTGGTTAAGCCCCCGTTTTTCGATCCCAACAAGAAGTATCCTTTAATGTTCTTAATTCACGGCGGACCGCAGGGGCACTGGGAAGATGACTTCCACTACAGATGGAACCTTCAGATGTTCGCTGCCCAGGGCTACGTGGTTGTTGCTCCGAACCCGAGAGGCTCAACAGGATACGGGCAGAAGTTTACAGATGAAATCTCAGGCGACTGGGGCGGCAAGCCTTATGTTGATTTAATGAATGCCTATGATTATGTTATTAGTAAATACAACTTTATTGACAGGAAAAATACCTTCGCAGCCGGTGCATCATACGGCGGATACATGATCAACTGGATTGAAGGCCACACGGACCGCTTTAACGCACTGGTATGCCACGACGGGGTGTTTAATCTTGAAAGCATGTACGGCACTACAGAGGAACTCTGGTTCCCCGAGTGGGAGAACAAGGGCAAACCGTGGACAAACAGACCCCTTTACAGAAAGTTTTCCCCTCATGAGTACGTGGAGAATTTCAAAACCCCGATGCTCATTGTGCAGGGAGGTATGGATTTCCGCGTGCCTGAAGAACAGGCTTTCCAGAATTTTACTTCTCTGCAGAGAAAAGGGGTTGAAAGCAAATTCCTCTATTTCCCCGAGGAAACTCACTTTGTTGTAAGACCCCAGAATGCCCGTTTATGGTGGAATACGGTTTTTGACTGGTTTAATAAACATTATAAGAGGCAAGGAATATGAGTGACTACCGCCCGGATCTGGATGAACTGGAACGCCCCTACACCAGCGAAGAGGAATACCGCAAGGGAGAAGAATTCGTAAGTGAAGAGCTGTGGACAAAACTGGAGAAAGTGGGAAAAAGAATCTCATTTACCAGGGATATTAAAGCACTGTTCAGATATATGCGCGACCCGTACGTATCATGGCACCGCAAGGCGATCGTAGTGGGAGCACTTATATACTTTATTTCTCCTATTGACGCCATCCCGGATCTGGCCCCTTTAATCGGGTATCTGGATGACCTGGGTGTAATAACTGCCGTGCTGAAATTTTTAGGCAGCGAACTCATCCCGTACTATGAGAGAAGATTTGTATAAAACTTAAGTTAAAATTTAGAGTAATCCGTTTGGGCAGGATACACTGTTAATATTATTTAACTTTTATCCTGCTCTTTATTTTTAAACAAGGACATTTAATGAAAAATTTCAAAGTAATTAAAAGCGAAACTTTATTCAGAGGCAAAGTATTTGACCTTCAGGTAGATCAGATAGAGTACAATAGCGGCAACCCCGGAGTCCGCGAAATAGCAATCCATCCGGGAGGAGCTGTTGTGGTTCCAATAAAAAATGACGGCAAAATAGTTTTTGTAAAGCAGTTCCGCTACCCTCTTCAGAAGGTTCTTCTTGAACTTCCGGCAGGAAAACTTGAGGTGGGCGAAGACCCCATGAAATGCGCCGTACGCGAGCTCGAGGAGGAAACAGGCTACAAGGCTGAGGAAATAACAAAGCTCGGCGCCATCTATACAACTCCCGGCTTCTGTACCGAAGTGCTTCACATATACCTTGCAAAGGGACTTACCCCCGGCAATCACAACCGCGAGGAAGGTGAACACGGCATGGAAGTGCTTGAGCTTACAAAAGAGGAAATTGAGGATAAAATTAAAAACGGTGAACTGGTAGACGCCAAAAGTCTCTCGGGCATACTGATGGCGAAAGTCAATTAAAAATTAAAAATGAAAAATTAAAAAGTAATGAAAGAAAGGTGCCAGGAAGTGTTCCTGGCACCTATAAAGCTTTCTATTTCAATTCTGGCTTTACCATAGCCAGGCTTTCAGGATCTATTCTCTTTATATACTGAAGCTCCCGCCCCATAAAAAGTTCCGCTATCTCCTTAAATTTCTGCGGTATATCGCTGACATAAAAGTCCTGAAGACCGTTGGAATATGAGTTTGTACAGAAGCCAATCCTTTCCAGCTCGCTTTTTACTACCGCTGCTGCTGCAATACCTGAATCTATAAGTTTTACGTCAGGTCCCATAACTTCCTGTATCACCTTGTAAAGGATCGGGTAGTGCGTACAGCCGAGCACGAGGGTGTCTATCCCAGCCTCTTTTAATTCCTTTAAGTACTCTTCTGCAATAAGGTAAGTTGCCTTGTGCTCTATCCACCCTTCTTCTGCCAGAGGTACAAACAGGGGGCATGCCTTTTCGAAGACCTCAACCTCAGGATTCAGGCGGTGTATTGCTTTTGAATACGCCTGGTTATTTATCGTGGTGTTTGTACCGATAACGCCAATTTTCCCGCTTACTGTATTTTTCAGCGCAAATGAGGCACCGGGCTCAATCATGCCTATAACCGGCACATTAAAATATTTTCTCAGCTCATCCAGAGCAACTGATGAGGCCGTATTGCAGGCAACAACAATAACCTTGACGTTTTTGCTCATAAGGAATCCCGCATCCTGCAGAGAATAATCCACTACGGTTGCATTGGATTTTGAGCCGTAGGGCACGCGGGCAGTATCCCCGAAATAAACTATGTTTTCTGTGGGTAAAATTGAAGAAATTCTTTTTACAACCGTCAGTCCGCCGATACCTGAATCAAATACACCTATCGGCTTTTCTTTTTCCATGAAATTCACTTTACTTGATCCTATAATTCTTATAACATCTGTTCTATGGCAGAGGTCAGCTCAGCCTTAATAAATTCATAATCGTTCTGAGACACCTTCTTTCCGTTGCGGTCCAAAAGGTAGAAGGAATCCACCACATCATCTGCCTTGGTGGAAATTTTAGCGAAGTAGATTGACAAACCCAGTTCGGAAAGTTTTCTTGTGATCTGATAAAGCAGCCCCAGGCGGTCGGGTGAGAATACGTCAATAATTGTAAATTTATCGTGCTCTTCAAATGCAATTTTAACCTTGCCAGAACGCTTGAAGAATTTGTTTTCTATACGCCACCACTTGGATTTCATGCGCTTGAACTCCTGCACCAGCTGGAAGCTTCCCTCAATAACCGCTTTTAAGTCGCTTTCAATTTTCTCATACCTTTCGGCTTCAACCAGCTTATGGGTCCTGAAATCCGTCACATTAAAACTGTCTATAACTATTCCGTCTTTGCGCGTAAATATCCTTGCGTCGTGTATATTCAGGTCGTTAATTGAAAGCACGCCGCAAAGCCTTGAAAGCAGTGACGGTGAATCCTTTGCTATTATCGTAATATTTGTAAAAACGTTAACCTGCTTGAAGAAAACAGAAAGGCTTAAGCCCTTGCTGATCTCTTTAAGGTGGCTTAATATCTCCTCTTCTGAAAAGTGCTGAATGTAGCCTATGTCGTCAATTGATTCTATATGCTTCTGCATCGTCGGGTCGGCCTCGGCCTGCGGGAAGCTGATTGTGCTTGAGAACAAAAGCTCCTCGCCCGTAAGCTGCTCAACCAGCATGGCCTTGGCCTTGCGGTAAAGCTCGGCCAGAAGGTCGCTTTTCCATTCTGTCCAGACCACAGGATTTACGGCCGACAAGTCGGCATACGTAATAAGATACAAAAGGTCCAGATCCATCAGAGAAGAAAACTTTGCCGTAAAGTTATTCAGCGTCACCGGGTCGTTCAGGTTACGCCTGAAAGCTATCTGTTCCATTACGAGGTGGTTTTCAACCAGGAAGCTTACCTGTTCGGCTTCCTTTTCATCATAGCCAAGGCGGTACATAACCGATGAGGCGATTTCGGCGCCAATGATCTCATGGCCTGAGACGCTGACGGGCTTTGCAATATCGTGCAGGAGTATTGCAAGATATAAAATTTCTTTTTCCTTGAGGCTGGTATAGATCCTTCCCAGCTCACTTTCCTGCCCAAAGAGGCTTTCCACGTTGCTGATTGCAATTAAGGTATGCTCGTCAGCCGTATAGTTATGATATACTCCTGCCTGGAAAAACCCTATAAGGTCGCCGAACTCCGGCAGTATGAGCTGAAGTGCGCCCAGCTCATTCATGTTTATAAGCGTCTCGCCGACGTTCTTGGGAAGTCTTAAAATTTCCCTGAAGAATACAGAAGAGCGCGCTTCGCTGCCCGAACTGTTTTCAGTCTGCCCTATGTGCTCTATGCTCTGAATTACCAAAGAGCGCAGGCTCTCGTCAAACCTTGCGCTGTAAAGCCCCCTGTAATAAAAAGCCCTTAAAATGTCAGAATGAGAAAGGCTGCGGCTGTCCTTAATTGAAAGCGTGGAGCCCTTCAGCGTAAAATCCTCATCAAGTTCTACGGCAAGGAAGTTTGACAGAGGATATGCAATTTCCTCCTCGTAGCGCCTGATCATAGTTTTCGAAAAACGGTTTACAGTATTTGCCGCCTGGAAATAGTTACGCATGAAGTTCTGTACGGATGAATCCCCTTTGTAATTCAGAATCTTCGCAATTTTTGTCTGTGCCCTGAATTCGAGGCGGTCGTTTCTGGTTTTGCTGATCAGGTGAAGCATATTGCGGACGTTCAGAATGAAGCGGTAGCTTTCCAGCACGCTCTTGCACTCGTTTGCCGAAGTAATCTTCTCTTCCCTCAGGCGGTGTATGAAGCTCTCGGCCTGTGTAATTTCCGACTGCTCTGTAAGAAGCACCCTGTTTTTCAGCGAATACATCCATTCTACCGCGTGCAGGTCCCTTAAGGCACCGGCAGACATTTTAAGGTTGGGCTCCAGAGTTTTTGCGGATTTCCCGTATTTGCTATACCGTGATTCAATGTCCCTGAAAAATTCAAAAAGGATCTCCGGCATATCCTGAGATTCTATGGAAGAGAATATCTGCCCGTTCCACTTCTGATAAACTTTTTCATTACCCAGAAGGAAACGCGTTTCAAAGAACTGTGTAAAAGTGTGCAGGTCCTTGTTCAGGAATTTTTCAATATCATAGAAATCGCGCGTTGTGTGTGAGACCTCAATTCCGCAGTCCCAGAGCAGCCTAACAAAGTCCCTGATCTGATTCTCATTGTCCTCAATCTTTTCGGCAATGAACATTATGTCTATATCGGAATACGGTGAGAGTTCCCTGCGGCTGAAGCTTCCGGCAGAGGCGAGGGCAAAGTCAGACTTTTCCTGCCCGGCAATCATGAAGATGTGCTCTTCGACCAGGAGGCTGTACGCCACGCAGAACCTGAAGGCATCTTTCTGAAGCTGGGGGTTGCGGAAAAGCTTATCCCTGCTTTTAATGAATTCCTGTTTTATTTCTGCCGGATTGATCATATTAAATTCTTTATTTTTCATTCAGCTTAAAAAAGGGGCAGGCAGCCCGCCTGCCCCTCTAAAAGCATTAATCATTTAAGTTTGTCGAACCTGGCCTGGAAGAACCTTAAATACTTAGGTTCATAAACCATCTTAAGGCCTTTAATGGATTTTCTGTTTTCATAAACCTCAACAATCGACTCGGTTGCCACGTCTATGTGAGCCTGTGTATAAACTCTTCTGGGCAGCGTAAGGCGTACGAGTTCAAGTTTAGGCAGGTTATGTTCTCCTGTAACCTTGTTTCTTCCTGCCGAAACGATGCCTCTTTCCATTGCGCGGACACCAGAATCGATATATATTTCATTACAGAGCGTCTGAGCCGGGAAATCGGTCTGCTTCAGATGGGGCAAGAATTTCTTTGCGTCAAGGAAGACTGCATGCCCGCCTATTGGGTGAACTATAGGCACTTTGTATTCCATGAGCCTGTTTCCAAAATACTCAACCTGTCCGATTCTTGCCCTGATTGTATCGAAGTTAACCATTTCCTCAATTCCGCGGGCCATGGCTTCCATGTCGCGCCCTGCAAGACCTCCGTAAGTATGTAAACCCTCATATACCACCACCAGGTTCCTTGCTTCCTCAAAAACCTTCTTATTTCTTGTAGCAAGAATGCCGCCGATATTAACCATAAGGTCTTTCTTTGCGCTGACCCAGATGCCCTCAAAGTGAGAGACCATTTCCTTTAAGATCTGTGCTATGGTCTTATCCTTATAGCCTTTTTCGCGCAATTTGATAAAATAGGCGTTTTCAACTGCACGTGTAGCATCCATCCACATTTTAATGCCGTGCTTCTGGCAGTACTTTTCAACCTCAACAATATTAGCCATGGAGATAGGCTGTCCGCCCGCCATGTTTACAGGTCCTGCAATGCTGAGATAAGGAATTTTTTTTGCGCCTACTTCCTTAACCAGTTTATCCAGCTTGTTAAGGTCTACATTGCCCTTGAAGGGATGTTCGCTTGCCGGGTTGTGTGCTTCATCAATAATAACGTCAACAAAAGTAGCGCCGGCCAGTTCCTGGTGAAGGCGTGTAGTAGTAAAGTACATATTACCGGCGACATAATCACCGGGTTTAATGAGTATCTTTGATACTATATGTTCGGCGGCTCTTCCCTGGTGAGTAGGGACAAAATAAGGAAGTCCGTAATATTTTTTTACGTTATCCCACAGGTAATAAAAATTTTTGCTTCCGGCATAGGCCTCATCGCCAATCATCATGCCGGCCCACTGATAGTCACTCATAGCGTTTGTACCGCTATCTGTGAGCAGATCGATATACACATCGTCTGATTTGAGCAGGAAAGTGTTATATCCGGCCTCTTTTGCGGCTTTTTCCCTGTACTCTCTTGTGGTCATTTTAATCGGTTCAACCACTTTGATTCTAAAGTTCTCAGCCCAGGATCTTTTGACTATCTTTTTTGCCATAACTTCTCCAGTTTAAGATTTTGTTTAATGAGAGTTTTCCCCATCCGGGATCTTCCGGCATGAGGACAGATTTATTTAACAATTAAGATAACTGACACTGATACTGTTACTAAAGGATGGCTCTTAAGTGCGTGCACTTTCATAATGGCGCCTTTGCAGAAAAAAGAGGGCATCCCTGCTCCTGACAAAAATTTTCCTTTTACTTCCCTATGGATCCTCTTACAATTAGTTTTCCCCCCAGTAGCTTTCCTTATAGTCGTCGCTCTCATAATCTGCTTCAATTACAGAAGAGATTCCGCCGCGCACCTTAAAGGCCGCGGTTATATGCATGTAGCGCGGCTTTGTAGCCTCAACCAGGTCGTCAAGAATTTTATTTGTTACGCTTTCATAAAATATCCCTTCGTTCCTGTAGGACTGCAGATAGAGTTTTAAGCTTTTAAGCTCGACGCAGAGTTCTTCCGGTATATATTCAATTGTAATTGTTGCAAAGTCAGGCTGTCCTGTCTTGGGGCAGAGCGATGTAAATTCGGTTGCCTCGTGTATAATAGTGTAATCCCTGTTGGGGTACTGGTTCTTAAACACTTCCAGGATCTTTACTCTTTCTTCCATTTATATCTCCTTAATAAAATTCCAAACTGATTCAAATAGTTTTTAATATGCCGGTCTTATCTTATAGCGGATCGGGTCTTCACATCCGGCTATCTTAAATCCCCTGAGCCTGAGGGCGCAGCTGTCGCACACTCCGCAGGCCTCGTCCTCGTTCTGGTAGCACGACCATGAAAGGTTCAAGGGGGCATTTAGTTCAATACCCTTTTTTACAATTTCTGCTTTAGAAAAATGGATTATCGGTGTTTCAATTTTAATTCTGGTTGAGGGTTTAGTACCCAGATCCAGCATCTTTTCAAAAGCGGCAAAAAACTCCGGGCGGCAGTCGGGATATCCCGAGGAATCCTCATATACTGCGCCTATAAAAATAGCCTCAGCCCCGAGGACTTCGGCCCAGCTTGCGCAGGCTGAAAGTATATTGCCGTTTCTGAAAGGGACATAAGACATAGGCACATCGGTTCTGGTGAGGTCCGCTTTTTCTATATCAATCGTTTTATCTGTAAGGGATGATCCGCCAATTTTAGCCAGGTGAGTATAGTCAATAATAAGCCTGTGTTTTACCTGGTAGTAATCCGCAATGTCCAAAAAAGCCTTCAGTTCACGTTTTTCTGTTCTCTGTCCGTAATTGAAATGTGCAAAGGCCACTTCATAGTCCCTCATTGCAATAGCGGCAGTAACCAGGCTGTCCATTCCTCCGCTTACGGCAACAACCGCAAGTTTTTTCCCGTTCATAATGCTCATAATATTTTTCTAAAAATGCAAGACAAGATACAAAAATAAAGCATGAAAATGAAAGGGCAGAAATGCGCAGCGTGTTAATTGTTTTGAAGTGATCTTTGGGCGCGGTAAATGCAGAAAATAAAAAAACTTGTACGAGGATAGCCATCTCCCCCAAGGCTCCCCCGTACAAGTCTATCATCTGGAAATGGAATATTAACAGTGCTAAAATACGACTCCGGGGTCGACTGAAAAATAACAGAATATATGAAAGTTTTGTAATAGATTTTGTTACAGGGATTTTGGGAGGGATTTTTCTATGACTAACCACGACCTTTAAGGCCTACGGTGTATACACATTTTAGAGCATAAAGCAATCCCCCCGTATATGAAATGTGAGCATCTGGAATAACGCAATCACTAAGCCCGCCTCGGGCGGGCGCTTTGTCTGTAGCCGGGGGTGACAAAACCCCGGAGGGGTGAGGGAACCCCCGGGAAACGTATTCCCCCCACACAAAAAAGAGCCCCGGGAGGGGCGACATGTATGGAAAATGGTTGAATCTATTGGGGAAATCCCGCCTAACCACAAATGATAACCCAATTTCATGAAATTTATCCATCATGGAACGGGAATATGTCGCGGCTGCCGCGGCTCCGGGGGTGGGGTTTGGGATCATTTCCCCCGGGGGTTCCCGCATTCACCTTCGGTGAATTTGGTCACCCCCGGCTACAAACAAAACACCCCTCCGGGGCTTAGTAACTGTGTCTTTCTAAATGCTCTTAATTTCACGGGTTTTCTGAATTCCTGAGTATGGAATAAAGCAGGTGCCAACTTGTGTATACACCATGGACCTAAAAGGTCGCGGCTATTCCAGTTCGATGAGTTTATTGTGGATGACGTACTGCGTGAGCTCCACGTTTGACTTCATGTTCATCTTCTCCAGTATGCGGTTGCGGTATGAGTAAACCGTGTTGATGCTGATTGAGATCTCTTCTGCTATCTCCTCGGCCGATTTCCCCGAGGCTATGCGGCACATTATCTGGTATTCCCTGTCTGAAAGCGTTTCGTGCGGAAGTGCCCTGTTCTTTGATTCGAATATGGAGGCAAGCTTTTCCGCCAGAGGCTCGCTTATATACCTTCCGCCAGAGACGATTTTTCTTATCGCCTTTACCAGTTCATCCGGGGCGCTTACTTTCTTGAGGTAGCCCGCGGCCCCGGCCTTGATTGCCCTCAGGCCGTACTGCTCCTCGGTATACATGCTCAATATTAAAACAGGAAGCGCGGGATAGAGCACCTTTAGTTCCTTTAAGGCCTCAAGACCGCTTTTGCCCGGCATATTGATGTCCAGGACAACAATCGTCCACTTACTCTTTTTCAGAAGATCGAACATCTCATTGGCATTTGAAGCCTCGCCAAGCACCTTCATATCGTTTTCTTCGGCCACAATCTGCTTTAAGCCCTCGCGTACAATTGCGTGGTCGTCTGCTATAAGAATTCTGATCAACTGAACTCCCCTTTTATTTTGTGTATGGAATCAAAAGAAATCCCGGCTAAAAATCAAGCCTCAGACTGTACTTTGTCTGCCGCCTGTTTTAATCCTTTTATACCCCGGCGTTCAGGATTTCATTTCTGCCGGCTACAGGCATAGCAACTTTTACAGAAGTTCCCCTGCCCGGCTCTCCTGAAATTACAACCGAGCCGCCCAGAATATAGGCGCGCTCCTTCATTCCCAAAAGCCCCAGTGACCTGGGGTCATAGAGCTGCTGTCCGGTAATTCCCTTGCCGTCGTCTGTCACCTCAAGAACCAAGTTCCTGCCGGAAATTCCCATAAATACGGATATAAGACTTGCATCTGCATGCCTTGCCACGTTTGTAAGCGCTTCCTGAAAGATCCTGAATATGGCTGTGGACTTTTCCTCATCCATTTCAATTTCCTCTTTCGGTAGGCTTAAGTCGCATTTAATTCCGGTACTTTTCTGAAAATCCTGTGCCTGCCATTCTATGGCGGGTATCAGCCCCAGGTCGTCGAGTATCCCCGGCCTGAGCTTTGCCGATATCCTCTGCACCGATTCAACTGTTTTATCAATTACCTTGCTGGCAGATTCAATTTTTTCCTTTAAGTATTTCTGGTCGTCTCTGAGTTTATTTGCAAAGAGGGATATCTGTATCTTCAGGACCGTAAGCACCTGTCCTAGTTCATCATGGATCTCGCGGGCAATCATTGTTCTTTCCTCTTCCCTGATGGACTGTATTCTTGAAGAAAGGTTTCTCAGCTGCTGGCTTGTTGCTTCCTCCTGCTGTTCATGCTGGTAGATCCTGTTTGTAAGTTCTTTTTCAGTTTCCTCGAATCGTTCTGTTTTCTCTTTTATAAAGCTCCTTAATTCCACAACCATCTTGTTAAAGTTCCGCCCCAGATTGCCTAGCTCGTCCATTGCATTTATATCTACCGTGGCATCCAGGTCCCCGATTGACACCCTGTTTGCCGCTTCATTGAGCCTTTGAACCGAGCGCGTAATGTTTCCCGAAACAAAAATAAAGATCATTGTTGTAAGCAGAATAAAAACGCCTGCAATGCCGAGAGCTAAATACTTTTTATATTTAAGCTCTACGATCCTTTTTTTAATCAGGTTATCCAGCTCTTCGGTGGAGCTTTTCCAGAGCTTGAAGTTTGAATCCACGGCCTGAATTGCCGAGGCTTCAAATAAAGCCTTTTCAGGAATAGTTCTGTTTTTTAAGGCGCTGTCCAGTATCTGAGTAAAAAACCTGGATTTATTTATGGCATCCAGCAGTTTTGTCTTCAGGGCACTTTGCAGCTGTCCGCCTGCGTTACGCCCGAAGGCGTATTCCATAGTCACCCGGGTTTTAACTATATTGGATTTTAAGAGCCCGTTAAGCTCAAGCACGCGTGAGAGTTCATCAGGGCTCAGCCTGAGTCCGGTATGTATCATATCGGAATAATGTATGATCTGGTAGATCTGAAAAGTAGCTTCCGGAATTCTCATCAGGACCGTATTCATCAGGTAGTAGCTGTCGAGCCTCGGGTCAAGTATGAGGTTGGATAAGTCTCCTACGTCAATGATTACAAAGCGGACCTTCTGCAGCATTTCCATGCTCTTATAGCCCTTTTCCTGAAGGGAGGCAACAGGAAAGTTACTGATGAATTCAGACCTCAGGGCTGTAATTTCCTTTATATCATTAGATATCCTGCTGTAGCATGGGAATTTCTTTTCATATTCATCCAGGCGCCTGAAGGCGGCGTCAACTTTGCCGGAAAGTACTTCAGCCTTAGTGTTTATTTTTCCGTAAATTGCCTCACGGTCAAGCTGCCACATATACCTGTAGAGTTCACTTAAGGGCTGGAGATAGACTGTTCCCCTTAATTCTCTGTCCGCAAAATCTATCGATATATTCTTTTCTGAGATGAGCTGGTAAAGCAGTATTACGAGGGGCAGAAGAAAGCCCAAAGCCGTAAGCCTCAGCTTCCAGGATATTTTTATATTCCTGATGATCTTGGGTTCAAAAGGCGCCATTGGATCCTTTGTTTAATTACTCGGAGCAAATTCTTATTCCTGCGAACATATTAAAAATCCATGCAAAGGTAAAGGGAAAGGCGGAGGTATAGAATTCAACTTAAAACTTAAAACTTAAAATTTAACATTTATTGGGGCTGATTCGAAATTAAAAGAAGTTTTTATTATCTTCGCATTATACTATAATTTTTTTTGGAGTAAGTAAGAACCGATGCAATTTAAGACACGAACACATACCTGCGGAGAGCTGAGAGAGCAAAACATTGGAGAGGAAGTCGTCCTGAACGGCTGGGTAGATACCAGGCGTGATCTTGGAGGAGTAATATTCATTGACCTGCGCGACCGTTACGGCATTACGCAGGTGGTCTTTGAGCCTCATTATAATTCAGAAACTCACGAGCTTGCAAAAGACTTAAGAGGAGAGTATGTAATTTCCGTAGTAGGCAAGGTAAGACGCCGCCCCGAGGGCACTGAAAACCCGCAGCTTTCTACAGGACTTATAGATGTAATGGCGGATAAGCTCATTATACTCAACCAGGCTAAAACGCCGCCATTCCCTTTGACAGATAATGTGGATACAAATGAGGACCTGCGCTTAAAGTACCGCTATCTGGACTTAAGACGCCCTTCTATGCAGAAGAACCTGCTTCTGCGCCACAAGATGTACCAGATTACAAGGAAGTATTTTGACGAGAACAGCTTTGTTGAAATTGAAACTCCGGTCTTAATGAAAAGCACTCCTGAGGGCGCAAGAGATTATCTGGTGCCGAGCCGCGTCCATAAGGGAAAATTCTACGCCCTGCCGCAGTCGCCGCAGCAGTATAAGCAGATACTGATGGTTTCAGGCATGGACCGCTACTTCCAGGTTGTAAAGTGCTTCCGCGACGAGGATTTAAGAGCCGACAGACAACCCGAGTTTACGCAGATAGACGTTGAGATGTCTTTTGTGGACCAGGAAGACGTTTTCGGTATCGTCGAAGGCCTGATGCAGCGGTTCTTTAAGGAAATTAAAGACTACGACCTCACGCTCCCCATTCCAAGACTGACATTTGACCAGGCCATGGAAAAGTACGGCAGCGACAAGCCCGACCTTAGATTCGGTCTTGAGATGATTACATTAAATGAAGAGCTTAAGAATTCAACTTTCCGCGTCTACCAGGATGCAATAGAAAAAGGCGGCATCGTAACTTCACTTCTTGCAAAAGGATGCGGAGATTATACAAGAAACCAGCTTGACGTTCTGACAGATTTTGTAAAGAAGCTTGGTGCCAGCGGCCTCATATGGATGAGGGTAAAAGAAGACGGCCTGGAATCTCCCACTGTTAAATTCTTAACCGAAGAAGAACAGAAGGCAATTATTAAGAAGATGGGTGCTGAGGCAGGAGATTTGATATTCATAATTTCAGGCCCACGCCTGAAAGCTCTGACCGTAATGGGCTACTTAAGGCTTGAGATGGCACGCAGGCTAAGCCTGATTACGCCAGAAGCCAAGCCGGCGCTTCTGTGGGTTACGGACTTCCCTCTTTTCGAGTGGGACGAAGATACAAAGCGTTTCTATGCAATGCATCACCCGTTTACCTCTCCAAGGCTTGAAGACGTTGAATACATGCTTACAGACCCGGCAAGGGTTAAAGCCCGCGCATACGATCTTGTATTAAACGGAAGCGAAATTGCCGGAGGCAGCATAAGAATCCACGACGCAAACCTTCAGTCATTGATGTTCAAGGCTTTGGGTATTTCGGATGAAGAAGCCGAGATGAAGTTCGGATTCCTTATGAACGCCTTCAAGTACGGAGCACCGCCTCACGGAGGAATTGCATTCGGATTCGACAGAATGGCTATGATATTTGCCGGTGCGCCTTCAATAAGGGAAGTAATAGCGTTCCCGAAGACAGCCAGCGCAGTATCTTTAATGGACGAGGCCCCCTCAACCGTAGCCGACGACCAGTTAAAAGAGCTGCACATAAAAGTCAGATAATCTACAAAATAATATAAAAAAGGCGGGTCTTTAAGCCCGCCTTTTTTTATATATTAACTTGATGCCATGAACAATTTCACAGTATCTCTGGTATGGATGAGATTGTACCTGCTCCAGTTTCATTCCGGCTTTCTGAATATAACCTATTGCTATCCGCTTTAGCGGATACCTATTTGTAGGAATATGAAAGAAAAGATTTTCAGAACCACGTAGTGGTTCCATATTTTTCCCTACCCAAACACATATTTAAGATCATATTTCACCCCGAATGATTTCAAAAATTCAATGTATTCTTCCTGAAATGTCCGTATCCTGTGGTGTTCTTCCTGGCGAGCAATGTATCTGACCACCCTGTCAATATGTGAATGTGAATATGAAAATGCACCGTATCCATCCTGCCATTTGAATTCACCCAGGCAGAGTCTCTTATCATTGATAAAACATGTTGAAGAACGCTTTACTTCCCTGACAATCTCAGCAATGGACAATTCCGTATTCAGACCAAGGAAATAATGGATATGATCACTTACGCAGTTAATTGCAATCATCTTCTGACGTTTTTTAGATACAATTCCTGTAATGTACTTGCAGAGCTCATCCTTGAAGTCCGGATGGTTTAAAGGTACTCTGCCCAGTGTGGAATGAACAATATGGATGTAGACCTGGGAATACGTGTTTGCCATGCCAGCATACCTCATAATTGTTTTTAAGGGAAGGTTAATGATATTATTATAAATAATACCACAACATGCAAGCGGGAAGGGAAAATATAGAATGTTTATTATTCCGTGCAAAGCCGGCATATGGAACCACTGCGTGGTTCGGAATTTATTTTTGATCTGCTTTTCTACAAATAGGTATCCGCTAACGCGGATAGGACAATTTTCAATTCAGTGTTGAAATAATTCTTTTAACCGCTTTCAGCGGTTGTCTATTTGTAGGTATCCGCTAACGCGGATAGGAAAAACTTTGCTTTGAATCAAAGAAATTTCCTAACTGCGTTAGCAGTTACCAATTTGTAGCATTTGTAAACGAATTATTTCAAGATTGTCATCTTCTTTGCGGAGGTGTAGTTACCGGCTTTGAGACGGTAGATGTATATGCCGCTTGGAAGGCCTTCGCTCTTGAATTCAGCTGTGTAACGGCCGCTATTCTGGTGCATATTAACTAGCGTTGCCACTTCACGCCCCAAAATATTGTATACCTTAAGCGTTACATCCGATGCCTCAGGAATTGAATAGTCGATCTGCGTCCCGGGGTTAAAGGGATTTGGATAGTTCTGGCTCAGGCTGTATTCAACCGGAATCGCAACCTCTCCTGTATCACTTGTGTTTACTATCTCATGAAACTTCTTCCTGGCGTTCTGGACCGTATTCCTCAAATCCGCCATCGTCTCTCCTGCAAAAATTGCAAAGGCAACTTCAAGCGTGTCGTTTGCTTTTATGCTATATGGGCCTCCGGATACCACCATGGAAATGTCCCCTGTTCCGGCGCTCATTTTCTGTGTCGAGAGTGTTGTCCACTTCTCCTGTTTTGTAAATTCGTTCTGGCTCGGGGTATATAAACCAACCCCGCCTTCGGAGCCGTCGTTGCGTATGGCGTAATAGTTGAAATCGCCTGAAGATACAAGCGCGCATCCTGCAATTACTCCGGGATTACTGAGCTGGCTATATGCATAGCCGAAGTTGTAATCCTTTTCCCAGTATGCATTATCAGCCGTAGCCGTATCGGCATTAATGTCCCAGTCAAGGAATAACCCCGCACGGAAGCCGGTTATGTCGTTTCCGCTTTTGTTGGCCATGCGGTATCTTAAGATCACAAATTTATCATAGGGCGCCTGTGCGTATGAATAAGAACGAAGCGTTGTTTCAACCCCCAGGCTGTAGCTCCCGGCGTCCTCGTCATTAAACATGGTAAACCCTTCATAGCCTCCCGTTAACTGATTTTTAGCAAGCATAAAATTCTTCAGCACCTTAAAATCCTGTTCCTGCACGTCACCCGTTCTTGCGGCGTCTGTGAGCTTATCCGCGGAAATTCCGTACATAAGGGCGCCTTCAAAAAGAAGGTTCGATCCCCCGTTGTAGCGGAAGCCGTCGCCTTCAAAATTCATCGGGTAGTCATTAAAGCCAAGATTCCCCTTGCTCGTAATTGTAAGACCGGCTTTTCCCGATGTCTGGGTCATGTAGGAAGGGTTAACCTTAACTGCAATCACCTGGTAGTCGGAATATGTGCCGTCATTATATTTAAGGAGGAGCTTCATTTCATAATTATTCGGCACATTGCTGTTTATGGTAAAGCGGAACTTGCTCATGCTGTTATTAAAGCTTGAAAGTGTCTGAGCCTGCCCCTGGCTGAATGACGCTCCTGTAACCGAAGCATAGCCGTCCAGACTCTCTAAAGTTATACTCAGTGAAGATACCGGATCCAGGTAATTTACAAAATTTGCTGAAAGGGTTACTGTTTCGCCGGGTTCAAAAACCCCATTGTTATTCCCCTCCTCATCGGAGAAAACAAAATCGTAACCCCTTACGGATTTCGAGTTTACGTTATTTAATGCCTTAAAGGCGTTGATCCTTCCTCCGCCTAACTGGTACTTATACGAAGGATTGGCGGCGTCTATGTTGTCGCAGTTAACCCTTATCTGTTCTGCTGCCTGGCGGGGCGTAAACTGTGGAAAACGCGACAGTACCAGTCCTGCAAGCCCTGCAACAAGTGGTGAAGCCATTGAGGTTCCGGAGAGGTTTCTGTATACGTCCTGTTTCCATGTAGAATAAATGTTGCTTCCCGGGGCAAATACATCCACCGTAGAGCCGAAGTTTGAGTAGTATGATCTGGTGTCATTCAGCTGGTCTGTTGAGCCCACTGATAGCACGCCGTCGTAAGAAGCCGGATATGAAGCCGCGTCTGAATTTTCATTGCCGGCAGAGGCGACAATAAGCACATTCTTTGAAAGGGCGTAATCCACCACGTCCTGCCCCATCTTTGAATATCCGTCACCGCCCCAGCTGCAGTTGATTACCCTGGCGCCGTTATCCACGGCATAGATTATTCCCTCATAGCCGTAATCGACATAAACTTCACCCTGGGAATCACGGTCGTCGTTTCTTGAGGTTTTAACTGCCATAATCCTGCAGTTATACCCTATGGAGGCTATTCCTTTTCCGTTACCCGTTGTGGCAGCGGCAATACCGGCCACGTGCGTCCCGTGGTCAGCCTGATCCTCGTCCGGGTTATTGTCGGGCGTTCCTGTCATGCCACCGAAGTCCCATCCCCTTACGTCATCAACGTAGCCGTTATGGTCGTCATCAACTCCGTTATCCGGAGTTTCCTTTGTATTTATCCAGATTTTATCCGTCAGATCGGGATGGCCCCATTCTACTCCTGTATCCACGATGCCGATAATTATTGCATCGCTTCCTTTGGTAATTCCCCATGCAAGCTCGGCCTGTATGGTCGCAAGGCTCCACTGCTGGCTGTAGCTGGGGTCGTTTGGCACTGTGCTGGTTTTGTATACAAAGTGGGGTTCTGCCCAGAGGACTTCACCTGTGGATTTGACTTTCTCTGCCATATCCCGGGGATCAACGTCCGAGCCGTACTCAACTGTAACTATATCTTCCAGAATGCCAGTCTTATCGGGAAATGTACTTGATATATTTTTAATACTGTAGGCACTCAGCTTTTTACTTAAGGAAGCATAAGCCAGAGACTTATTCAGCCTCGCTCCGGACTTCAGCTTTACTACAACTTCACCCCGGAGGTAATGAGTGTTTCCCTGGCCCAATACCCTTCCCTTTTGGGAGGTGGCGCTAAAAGCCAGATTACTTAAAAATATAAAAAAGAACAGGTAAGCAGCTTTTCTTAACATCTTGACGACCTTCACTTATGTCTGGTAACAGTTCAGGACATACGCCTGAACTGTTACTTTGATTGTTTATAAGGAACTTTGATTATTAAATTCAAAAAAGTTATTCTTTTTGTTAATATCCGGAACCGATGGATCACCCAGCTCTACTGATTTTATTTTTCCGCTTGTTCCGCATTCGATCCACGTGGAGCTGGAATCTTTCCATACTTCAGCGTCCCGCGGAATAATTACCTTCCTGCCGTCTTCCCACGTTATGTTAAGAACAATTGGAACAGGTATTGTACCTTCATTTGTAATTAGCAATTTTAATTTATTATCTTCAACTTTTACTTCTTTTATTGCCAGGTCGGGGTAACCTTTTTCAAAAAACCATCTGTTCCAGAACCAGTTTAAGTCAGTTTTAAGATAATCATTGAACGTGTTGAAGAAATCATATGGGCCGGGGTGTTTTCCGTTCCAGCGGCTTATGTATTCTCTGAGCGCATTATCGAAGGTTTTCTTTCCCAGTAAAGCCCTCAGCATGTCGTAGGCCACTCCAGGCTTTCTGTATGAAGCAATTCTGTACGAGCCCCATTTCATCATATAAGAAAGCGTCATAATGGGCATGTCCTGCTCGCCTCCGGCAAAAGAGGCATAGTCACGGGCATTTTCCGATCTCGGGTCATATCCCGGAGCAAGGGAAGCCTGCAGGTCGAAAGGTATCATGGTTGCCCAGCCTTCATCCATCCACGCGTACTTGCGCTCGTTTGTACCCATATAAAACGGGAAGTATGTGTGCGTAATTTCGTGGGAGGTAACGTGCACGGTTTCAGAGCGGTTTTCCATAGAGCCGTCGTTAACCATCATGGGAAACTCCATGCCTCCTTCACCGTTAAAAACTGTAAGGCACGGGTACGGATACGCTACACCCGGAAGGTCGAACGAAAGGCTTTCAACCGTTTTTCTTGCAATTGAAGCTACCTCATAGAAATCCTTTGAAGCCTCATTGTATGCTGCACTTATAAAAGTCCTGCGGTGAGAGCCTTTATCCACCTCAATGCTCACGCCGTCCCAGAGATAATGGCTGCTCATTGCAAAGGCAAAGTCGGGCACGCGACTGGCCTTAAAGTGCCAGGTGCGGCTGTCATTATCCTGGTAAATGTCTTTTTTTGAAAGGTCTTCTTTTGTAACAATGTTAACTACATTGTCCGAAGTTTTTGCAAGATTTATGCGGTCAAGAATCTTGTCTGAAAATATATCTTTGGCGTTCTGAAGTTCACCCGTAGCCCAGAGGCCGATTCCCTCAGGCTCGGTCAGTTCAACGTCATAGTTTGAAAAATCGTTATAAAATTCCACCGTTCCCGTGTAATCTGTCCTGTCCCATCCGTCTATGTCGTCATATACCGCCATCTGTGGGTACCAGTATGCAACCATGAACGTTGAATCTCCGTAAGTGCCCATTCTGAATGAGCCGTTGGGCATTGTAAAGCTCCAGCTTACTTCAAGTTTAATGTTGCTTTTAGGGAGGATCTTTTCAGGCACCTTAACGGTCATGTTTGTACCCGAGCGGTTTACTGTTTTATTGTCCTTAATATTTATTTCACTTCCGGCAACGGTTAAATTTTCAATATTCATCCCGTCCGAGAGGAATCTTTTGCCCACTGGAAAATCCCTTGCGGCCTCATACCTGAATATATCATGGTAAAGCCTTATTACAATTTCCTTAAGCGTGTCGGGGCTGTCGTTGAAGTAAGTAATTTCTTCTTTTCCCGTAAGGAGTCTTGTTTTGGGGTCCAGCGAGGCCTGGATCTTATAGTCCGAACGGTTCTGCCAGTAGTTTTTCCCCGGCATTCCGCTTAGCGTGCGCGTTTGCTTTTCTACGGCATTTTTAATGTTAAGAGGGACATATAAATCCTTAGCCTGTGAAAATAAATCTGTACTTAATAATAAAAGAGTAATTAATAATGGAAGCATGATGCGTGCAGCAGGTAAAGACGGGCTCTTCATCTTTTGTCTCCTTGGTAATTATGTCTGAATTACAAAATCCCGGAAGTCTTTTATAGTAACTCCCGGGATTTATAATTTATTCTTTCTAAAGATTAATATTTTTTATATCTGTTCAAATCAGATCTGTTCAAAAACCGTTGTATCTGTTTTTGTGGTTTCTGCAAGTGCGTTTTCAAGGCACTCAATTATATCGGCAGCGTTTTCAATTCCTACCGAAAGCCTTACCAGGCCTTCTGTAATTCCAGCGGTTTTTCTTCCTTCCTTGCCCATTGAGGCGTGTGTCATGCTTGCAGGATGCTGAATTAAGGTTTCAATGCCGCCAAGACTTACAGCCAGCTGGCAGAGTTTAACCGAGTTCATCATAATCTCACCTGCCTCGTAGCCTCCTTCAACTTCAAAAGAGATAACGCCGCCGTGTCCGCCATGGTGCTGTTTCTGAGCAATTTCATACTGCGGATGGCTCTTAAGTCCCGGATAGGCAACCCATTTTACGAGTGGGTGCTTTTCCAGAAATTCAGCTACCGCCTGTGCGTTTTCGCAGTGCTTCTGCATTCTGAGAGAAAGGGTTTTGATTCCCCTGTGCACAAGGAATGAATTAAAGGGATCAATGACGCCGCCTATCTGATTTAATACTTTTTTAAATACCTTATAAGCTTCCTCATCCTTAACCACAACAATTCCCGCAACGACATCCGCGTGCCCGTTTAAGAATTTCGTCATGCTGTGCAGCACAACGTCAGCACCAAATTCCATAGGGCGCTGCAGAGCAGGGCTTAAAAATGTATTATCCACAACAAGCTTTGCACCGTTAGCGTGCGCAATCTTTGCTGCTCCTTCCAGGTCGGTAATAGAAAGTGTCGGGTTTGCGGGGGTTTCCACGTACAGCATTTTTGTATTTGGGCGCATTGCCTCTTTTACTTTCGCGAGGTCCGAAGTGTCTACAAATGTAGTCTCCACGCCGAAGTTTGCCATTATAGTGATGAGGAGTGTGGAAGTGGGGCCGTATACAATTGAAGAACATACAACGTGGTCGCCTGCTTTAAGCATTGCCATAAAAACAGTGTGAACTGCGGCCATTCCGCTTGCGCATCCAAGTGCCTTGTATCCGCCTTCAAGTTCAGCCACACAGTCTTCCAGAGCTTCCACGGTAGGGTTGGTCATCCTTGTGTAGATATATCCCTTTTCCTTTCCTGCGAAAAGAGACGCTCCGTGCTGGGCCGAATCAAACCTGAATGTTGAGGTCTGGTAAATTGGAGGAGTTACTGGTCCGAACTCATAACTGCCGATTCCTGAATGAACGCATTTTGTGTCGAAATTCCGGATGTCGTGATTTTTCATAAAAAACCTGGTTTTTGTTTTTTAATCATGTATTTATTTTTCTTCCGGATCTAAAATAGCTAACGCCGTTAAATATTCAAAGTGGATTTATTTTTGTCTTTTTGGGTGAAAAAAAACCCTGAAAAGTACAAAGACCTTTCAGGGTTTAACAAATTTAAGATCAAATTACGCGATCTTATATATCCAGAGCCTCTTCAACTTCAACGGACTCTTTTCCGTTTGCAGTTTCCTGAGCCTCATCATCTTCGGAAATTACGCGTGCGATATCAGCAATTGAATCGTCTTCGCTGAGTCTTATGAGCCTTACGCCCTGGGTATTCCGTCCCATGACTCTCAGGTCTCTGACGCTCTGGCGAATGATCATTCCCTGTTCGGTCATGATTACGAGTTCATCGTTGTCGTTAACTTCCCTCATTGCTATCATCTTGCCGTTTTTATCGCTTGTCTTGATAGTAATGATTCCCTTGCCGCCGCGGTGAGTGAGTCTGTAATCCTCAAGGTCCGAGCGTTTGCCATAGCCCTTGTCGGTTACAACAAGAACCGTTGAAGCGCGGCTTATGACTATGAGTCCAACAACAACGTCTCCCTTGCCAAGGTTGACTCCGCGTACGCCGGTGGCTGTACGTCCCATGTCGCGGACGTCTTTCTCGCTGAAGCGGATTGCCATACCGTTGCGGGTACCAAGAATGAGGTCGTTATTGCCGTCGGTTTTCTTAACCTCAATCAGGCGGTCGCCGTCAGTAAGGTTAATGGCGTTAATGCCGCCTTTTCTGACGTTTGAGTAGGCTGAAAGGACAGTCTTCTTAACCGTGCCCTGTTCTGTTGCCATAACAAGGTACATGTCGTCACTGAATTCCTTGACAGAAACGAAAGCCGTAATGTTTTCGTCCTTTTCCTTTTCAATCAGGTTAAGTATCGAGCGGCCTCTGGAGGCGCGTCCTCCTTCGGGAATCTCGTGAACCTTCAGCCAGTAGCACTTGCCCTTGTCTGTAAAGAACATTATGTAATGGTGCGTTGAAGCGATAAACATGTGTTCAACAAAGTCATCTTCTTTCGTACCGGCACCGGTAACTCCCTTGCCTCCGCGTCCCTGCTTGCGGTATCCGCTGACCGGGAAGCGCTTGATGAAGCCGTTATGCGAGATTGTTACAACAACGTCTTCCTCGGCAATGATATCTTCAAGTGAGAATTCCTTGTAGTCGCGGATGATATCTGTTCTTCTTTCGTCGCCGTATCTTTCCTTGATAGCCTGGAGTTCCTGTATGATAATCTGATATCTTTTTTCTTCGCTTGCCAGAATGCCTCTTAATTTTTCAATTAACTTTATTATTTCCCTGTACTCGTCTTCAATTTTCTTTCTTTCCAGGCCTGTCAGCCTCTGAAGCCTCATATCCAGGATTGCGCGTGCCTGTATTTCTGAGAGCTTGAAGCGCCTCATAAGGTTGTTCTTGGCGGTCTCAACGTCCCTTGACTTCTTAATTGTCTCGATCACTTCATCTATATTGTCGAGTGCAATTATATAGCCTTCAAGAATGTGGGCGCGCCGTTCTGCGGCGTCGAGCTCGAACTTTGTCCTTCTGATCAGGACTTCCATTCTGTGTTCGAGGAAGTACGACATCATTTCCTTCAGCGTCAGGATCTTCGGTATACCCTTAACGAGTGCCAGCATAATGACGCCGAAAGTGATCTGCATCTGTGTGTGCTTAAAGAGCTGGTTTAAGACCACCTCAGGCTGAGCGTCGCGCTTAAGTTCAATTACAACCCTCATTCCGTCCCTGTCCGACTCATCGCGTATGTTCGATATGTCGTTTATTTTTCCTTCGCGGACCAGTTCAGCAATTTTTTCAATGAGGTTAGCCTTGTTTACCTGGTAGGGAATTTCAGTTACAACGATGTTTTCCCTGTCGTTTTTGAGTGTTTCAACGTTAGCCTTTGCCCTTACAACCACACGGCCGCGGCCCGTTGTATAAGCCTCCTTTACGCCGTCGTAGCCGAAGATAATTCCGCCCGTGGGAAAGTCAGGCGCCGTAACATACTTCATCAGTTTTTCAGAAGTAATGTCGGGGTTTTTAATGAGTGCCACCAGGCCGTCAACCACTTCAACAATGTTGTGAGGCGGAATGTTTGTTGCCATACCAACAGCAATACCGCTTGCACCGTTGACAAGAAGGTTCGGAAGGTATGAAGGCATAACCACCGGCTCCTGCAAAGAGTCGTCAAAGTTAGGTGCGAAATCAACCGTGTTCTTATCCAGGTCGCGCAGCATTTCCTCGGCTATTCTTGCCAGGCGTGCCTCTGTATAACGCATAGCAGCAGCAGAGTCGCCGTCAACGGAACCGAAGTTACCCTGGCCGTCAACCAATGGGTATCTAAGTGAGAAATCCTGCACCATTCTAACCATCGTATCATATACTGCCGTATCGCCGTGCGGATGGTACTTTCCTAAAACCTCACCGACGATTCTTGCTGACTTTTTATACGGCTTATTGAACGGAACTCCCAGTTCATGCATTCCATACAAAACTCTGCGGTGAACAGGTTTAAGGCCATCTCTTACATCCGGCAATGCTCTTGAAACTATAACAGACATAGCATAATCTATATAGGAGGATTTCATTTCCTCTTCCAATGCAACCGGCACTATTTTTTCAAAAATTGTAGCCATACTAAAAATATTTCCTGTTTTATAATAATTTTATCTTAACTCTTTACTGCCTACTAATTACAACTTGCTAATTAGTAATTTATACGTCCAGGTTGCGGACATACTTTGCATTCCTTTCAATGAATTCCCTTCTGGGTTCAACAGCATCTCCCATAAGAGTTTCAAATATCTTATCGGCTGCTGCGGCACTTTCAAGGTTTACCTGAAGGACCGTTCTGGTCTCAGGATTCATTGTTGTAGCCCAGAGCTGCTCGGGATTCATTTCTCCAAGACCTTTATAGCGGGATATCAGTACGCCTTTTGGTGAACCGTCGGCTGCAAGCTCTTCGCCGTCCTGTCCGTCGTTTGAAGAGCCGTTACCCTTAAAGCGTTTTAATATGTTATCCCTTTCTTCGTCGTCATATGCATACTGCTCTTCCTTTCCCTTCTTGATCTTATACAAGGGCGGCTGAGCTATGAATATTCTTCCTGAAGTCACGAGCTCTTTCATGTGGCGGTAGAAGAAGGTCAGAAGAAGCGTTCTGATATGGCTTCCGTCCACGTCGGCATCCGTCATAATTATCACTTTGCCGTAGCGCGCTTTCTCGGGGTTAAAGTCGCCTCCAATACCCGCGCCTATTGCGGCAATGATGGTCTTGATTTCATTGTTTTCAAGTATCTTGTTCAGCTTTGCTTTTTCGACGTTCAGGATCTTGCCTCTTAGAGGCAGGATTGCCTGGAAGCGCCTGTCGCGTCCCTGCTTGGCAGAGCCGCCTGCGGAGTCACCCTCAACTATATACATTTCGCAGTGTTCGGGATCGTTAATAGAGCAGTCTGCAAGCTTGCCCGGCAGGTGCATGCTGTCGAGTGCATTCTTTCTTCTTACGAGGTCACGCGCTTTTCTAGCAGCTTCCCTGGCCTCTGCGGCCCTAAGGCACTTTTCAATTATTTTTTTGCCTACAGAAGGATTTTCCTCCAGGAATTCAGCCAGCTTTTCTCCTACTATCGATTCAACAACAGACTTTACCTCGCCGTTTCCGAGTTTTGTTTTTGTCTGTCCTTCAAACTGCGGCTCTGCTACTTTTACCGAAATTACCGCTGTCAGCCCCTCTCTGAAGTCGTCACCTGAAAGCGTGATCTTGCCTTCTTTAATGAGGTTATTTTTTGCAGCATAGTTGTTGAGCGTACGCGTAAGAGCCGACTTAAAGCCCACGAGGTGAGTTCCGCCTTCGTGTGTATTAATATTATTTACGTATGAGAATATATTTTCAGAATATGTATCGTTATACTGGAAAGCCACTTCAACCGGAGTGTTTTCCTTTTCACCTTCAACATAAACAGGTTTATGCAGTGCCTCACGGGCCTCGTCAAGGTACTTCACAAATTCAATGATTCCGCCCTTGAAGTGATAAGTAATATCCTCGCCTCCGTTGCGTTCGTCCTTGATCTGGATGCTGATATTCTTGTTCAGATAGGCCAGTTCCATCATTCTTTCTGTAAGGGTGTCGAATTTGAACTTCTGGTTCTTGAATATTTCCTTATCTGGTAAGAATGTAACCTTTGTGCCTGTCTCACCCTTTTTGGTTTTACCTACGATCTTAACGTCGTATTTTGGTACCCCGCGTGTGTACTCCTGCTGATAAATGTTGCCGTTTAATTTTACTTCAACCTGAAGCCATTCCGAAAGGGCGTTTACAACAGAGACACCAACGCCGTGCAGACCGCCTGAGACCTTATAGGAATTCTTATCGAACTTGCCGCCTGCGTGAAGCACGGTCATAACCACTTCAAGCGCCGACTTCTTTTCCTCGGGATGTAAATCAACCGGGATACCGCGCCCGTTATCTATAACACTAACGGATTCGTCTTTATTAATTGTAATTACAATACTGTCAGCATAACCGGCAAGTGCCTCATCAATACTATTATCAACCACTTCATTCACCAGGTGATGAAAGCCTCTTGCGCCCACGTCGCCAATATACATGGCTGGCCTTTTACGGACGGCTTCCAGTCCCTTTAACACATTTATATTCTTTGCCGTATAACTATTTTCTGCCATTTCTTTTGCCAATTTTACACCTTTTAGTTATTACTGTACTTCTTTTTAAGCAACGAACTTTATTGACTTAATAAGCTCCTTGTGGAAGTGGGAGTTTATCTTGTCTATAATTATTTTTTGCCTGAATTTCAGTTCGCTCCTCAAGACCGAATTCTCGACCTTGAGATAGAGAACCTGCTTGTCTACCTTTTTTGCCTTTGCCAGCTTTTTAAGGTCGGGAAATAGTTCATAGAACTTATCAACGACCTCCGCACTCTGTATAAATGCTCTTAAGTTGGCTAAAGTTTCATCTTTTTGAAAAACTTCCGAAAAACTTTTTGCATCAGGCATATGTGGCCTGTCCGTCTTTAACTTTTATTAAAATGTCGTTTTCCGATTTAGTTAAATAGGAAAAATTTGAAAAATCTGTAAGCGTTACAAACGCCTGCCCGACGTGCCTGAGGTACTCGCTTATCTTAGAAGCCCTCAGTGTGTCGAGCTCTCCGAAGACGTCATCCATGAGAAAAATGGGTACTCTTGAGAGGCTGTCTTTCAGATAAAAAAACTGTGCAAAGCGCAGCATAATCTGAAATGTTTTATTCTGCCCCTGCGAGCCGTATTTTTTCAAATTCACCCCGTTGATGCTGAAATCAAAGTCGTCCCTGTGCGGCCCGACCAGGTTAGTGCCCCGCCTGATTTCATCATCCCGCTTTTTACCTAAGAGCTCCAGAAACCTTGCCTCAACATTTACTCCATCTGCAAGTCCGTCCAGGTACTGATAAAGTACCGTCGGGTTTTCCAGGCTTCCCATGATATTTTTGTAAGAACTTTCCACGTAGACGTTAAAGCTTTCCAGGAAACTGATCCTGTGTTTTATGATCTCAGAGCCCGCCTCGGCAAGCCTTTCCGACCAGGCATCCAGCTGCCCGAATAAACTTCTGTCCCGGGTTTCTTTAATTTGGGATAAAAGAGAGGATCTCTGGCGCAGTGTACGGTTGTATTCCAGAAGAATCTGCAAATATGTTTCGCTGGACTGAGAGATTACAGAATCTATAAATTTTCTTCTGTCGCCGGGGGATCCCTGTGTTATGGAGTGATCCTCGGGAGTCAGAATTACAACAGGGTACTTTCCGATAACGTTTGCCGCACGGAAGACCTGTTTGCCATCCACAAAAAAATACTTCTTGTTATCCGGTGCCGTATAATATACTCTGACGTTATTATCAGTCAGGCCCTTAAATGTACCTTTGACCTCAAAGTAATTGTCATTAAAGTTTACAACCTCGCTGTCGGTAACAGAGTTGTACCCCTTGGTCGTACACAAATAATAGATCGCCTCTAAAATAGAAGTCTTCCCCTGTCCGTTTCCTCCTACTATGTAATTTATACCGTTAGAAAACTCAATTTGTGTATCTAAATGAATTCTAAAATTCTTTAGCAGTATGGATTCTAATTTCATTCCGCTCCGGCGGATTTACAATTTAATTGTTTAAGCGAACAGGCATTAAAAGCATCATCAGTTCCTCGTTCTCCCTGTTCTTCACGGGCTCAATTATAACGGCCTTTGTTGGAGAATGAAGCCTGAAGGTAATCTCTTCCTCGCCTGAAAGATGGCTTATGACGTCATTTACATACGCCGAATTAAAGCCTATATCCATCGGTTCGCCCGAATACTCGCACTGTATGTTTTCCTTTGCAAAGGCACCCAGGTCCAGATCCTCGGCTGAAACCTCAAGGTTGTCCTTTGATATGGCAAATTTTACCTTTCTGGAATTTGAAGGTGAAAACAGGAGCATTCTTTTTACGGTTGAAAGCAGGTCCTGATTCTTAATCTTCATCTTGTTTTCATTTTCAAGAGGAATAACGCTCCTGTAGTCGGGGTATTTCTGCCCGATGAGCCTTGTTATAAACTCCAGGTCGCCGACCCTGAAAGAGATGTGTGTCTTGCTTAAGAGCATTTTTACGTCTTTTTCATCCAGAATTTTCACCAAAACTGAAATAGCCCTTTCAGGAATTATATACTGCTCGTTAAAGCGGAGGCTGATGTTTTTCTTGAAGAGGTTAACCAGCCTGTGGCCGTCTGTGGTAACGAACCTGAGACCGTCATCCTGAAATTCCAGGAGGGTTCCCATCATTGCCGGGCGCATATCCTCTTTGCTCATTGCAAATGAGGTCTGTTCAATTGCCTTTTTCAGTTCACCTCCCGTAATGTCCACTTCTCCTATGCGTTCTGTATCAATATCCCCGGCCGGGAAAGCGGGTATATCGGGAAATTCCTCGGGCATGAGATAACTAATAGTGTAAACACCATTATCGGTCTTTAAGTTTATTTTTCCGCTGCCGGAAATGTCAAAAATTATGGTAGTTTCCTGCAGTGAACGGACTATATCAAAAAGGAGGCGTGCAGGTACAACCAGCCTCATATTTTCTTCGGTTACTACGTTTAATGATGATTTTAAGGCTATCTCCAGATCGGTAGCATAAATGGTAAGCAATCCGTCCTTTAAGTCGAATAAAAAGTTCTCCAGGATAGGCATAGGTGTGCGGTTTGGGACGGCCGGAATTATTTTCGTCAGCAGTTTTTCCAGTGACTTACTGTTTACCTTAAATTCCATTTTTTTCTCCAAATTAAAGTGTAAAAATATCATTTTTTAACCTCACTTTCAATGCGAATCGTGAGGTATTAAGTCGTGTTATCAACAATCCACAGGCTTATATTTATTATTATTTATGTTTTTAAAATAATTAATAAATTTAATAATAGTGTTAATATGTGGATAACTCAAAATGCCGTGGATTCGGCTCAAATTCCGCGTTTTTAAACGTTTTTAAATGTGGACAACTTCAGGCTAACTTTGAGTAATTAACACTGTGTGAATAAGGGGTGTTTTATCCACACCATTTCCACTGTTTATCCACAGCTTGTCCACATAAGTTTTGTGGAAATCCACATTAAAAGAACACTTGTTTCGGGGTAGTTTCCAGGGGCTGTTTTTGGGTAGAATAAGCCCTCCTCTACCCCGTTTTCAGGCCCCGCAGGGGCCGTTTTTTTTTTAGGATACGCTCATCTCTATTTTGTTCTTTATCGTATCCACGGTCTCCTTCAGCGTCTGGTCTTCATCCATCATCTGCTCCATGCTCGAAAAGGCATGAATTACCGTTGAGTGGTCCCTTCCCCCAAAGTGGAGCCCAATTGTCTTTAGGGACGACTTTGTGAGCTTTTTGGACAGGTACATTGCAATCATGCGCGCCTGTACGACCTCTTTTTTGCGGTTTTTGTCCCTCAGCTTGTCTTCTTCAACGTTCAGTGTCTCGCAGACAATCTTGGTAATGTATTCAATTGAAATATTAACCTTCCTGTCGGTTGCAATCTCACGGACAGTTTTCTTTGCCAGCTCAATATTTATCTCTTTTGAGCTCAGTGAAGCGTTTGCCAGGAGCTTTATCAGGCAGCCTTCAAGTTCACGTATGTTGGATGTGATATTAATTGCAATATATTCCAGTATTTCAGGAGAAAGGCTTATTCCGTAGTTTTCGCTTTTTTTCTTTAATATGGCTATTCTGGTTTCAAAGTCAGGCGGTTGAACGTCAGCTGTAAGGCCCCACTGGAAGCGCGAAATGAGCCTTTCATTCAGGCCTTTCAGGTCTTTAGGGGGTTTATCGCTGGAAAGTATGATCTGCTTGCCCGACTGGTGAAGTGTGTTGAAAATATGGAAGAATAAGTCCTGCGTTTTTTCTTTATTTATGAGGAACTGGATATCATCTATTATGAGGGCATCCATGCTTTTATAGAAGTTGGAGAATTCATTTACTTTATTTGACTGTATGGCTTCAACAAATTCAACAGTAAAGATGTCGCTGGAGAGGTAAATAACCCTTTTTTGTGGGTAATTGCTTAATATTTTGTTTCCAATTGCCTGCATGAGGTGTGTTTTGCCAAGCCCTACGCCCCCGTATATAAACAAAGGGTTAAAGGATGTTTCGCCCGGGTTATCCCCAATTGCAATAGCTGCAGCGCGGGCAAGCTGGTTTCCCTCCCCCTTTATAAAGTTGTCAAAAGTGTAGCGGCTGTTCAAATAAGATTCAAAAGGAGGTTTTTTATCCTGTTCGGGAGCAGCATGCGTAACCGGTTCCGGTTTTTCGGGGGCTGTTTCCCGTCCGAGTTCTATCTCGGGCACTTCGTTCTCCTCAGAGATCACATAAGCGAGCTTTGCCTCAGAGCCTATTATCTGCCTTATGGTCTTGTTTATCAGGGTGTTATAGTGCTCATCAATCCACTCTATAAAGAAGTTGTTAGGCACCTGAATCTTTAATGTCAGGTTATCCAGGTGAAGAGGTTTGATGGGCAGGAACCACGTATTGTAGGTTATAAGGGGGACGTTTTCCCTGATGACTTTTAAGCATTCTTTCCAAATTATTTTAGGATCGCTACTTACGGCTTCTGTAGCAAAGTTTTCAGCATTATTCATAGTTATTAACATTTAAAATGGGTTAAAAATTGAAAATTCTAAAGATTCTGGCGTTTTTCCACAATCCCCCACAAATTGTCAACAAGTTATCCACATTAATGTGGAAAAGTTAAGTTATTGAAAAATAAGCATTTACAGACACTCTCTTGGTTTCACTCACAGTTATCCACATTTTCAAAATGTGATCTGTGTATCATTGAGTATGTGAAACGGTTTCACGTTAAAAAGTTATTCACAAGTTATCCACACTTATTAACATTCTTTGGGGGAATGAAAAATAGATAGATTTTTCTGCCTGTGCAAATTAATTATTAAGAAAATTCTCTAAGTCATTATGCCGGAATAAGATAAAATTTTATATATTTCATGCTTTGATCTTTCTTAAAAGCGGAAGTACATTCATAACAAAAATATCGGGGTAAAATGTGGATAACTTGAATGTGGATAACTTAAAGGTGGTTATTACCGGCGGAGCCGGTTTTATAGGAAGTCATATTGCCGAGTACTGGATTGCCAGGGGTGCAGATGTGCACGTCATAGATAACCTGAGGAGCGGCCACCTGAAGAATGTGACGCTGTTTCCAAAAATAAACTTTCACCGCGGAAGCATAACAGACAGGGATCTTGTTTTTTCTGTTCTTGAGGGTGCAACCTACGTCCATCACCTGGCCGCAATGATTTCTGTACCTGAATCGGTAGTGAAGCCCGTGGAATGCGTTGAGATTAACGTACTGGGGCTTCTAAACGTGCTTGAGGCTGCAAGGCAGCATAATGTAAGGAAAGTCGTCCATTCGAGCTCTGCGGCCGTTTACGGCGATAATCCCGAAAGCCCGAAATTTACTACAATGCGCCCTATGCCCAAGAGTCCCTACGGCATTACAAAACTTGACGGCGAGTACTACCTGGAAATGTACAGGGAAAGCTTTAATCTGGGGACGGTTTCCTTAAGATACTTTAATGTATTCGGGCCCAGGCAGGACCCCCAGAGCCAGTATGCAGCAGCTATTCCCATATTTGTCAGCAAGGCGCTTAAAAATGAACCGATTACAATTTATGGCGACGGAGAGCAGACACGCGACTTTGTTTTTGTTAAGGATGTTGTAAATGCAAACGTCATTGCGGCAGCGAACCCTCAGGCGCACGGGGTCTTTAATGTTGCAAACGGGGCGTCTATTACTATAAAGGAGCTTGCTGAACTTATAATTAAAGAAACAGGAAGCCGGAGCAGGATCGTTTTTGAGCCTGAAAGGCCCGGCGACATAAAGCACAGCCTGGCCTCAATAAAGGATACCGTTGAAGGCCTGGGCTTTAAGCCTGAGTTCAACCTTATTGACGGCCTAAAGGAAACAATATCCTACTTTGTAAATGAATTCAGCCAGGAAAAGGCCTGAAATTCATCCCTCCGGATTTAATCGTATTTTTTTATTTCGGAAAATCTGCTTTATTAATTATAGAGAAAGAATTTCTGAAAACGGAAAAATTAAAAAAGGAAGATGACAATTCCCCAAGAGGTTCTTCATCTTCCTTTTTGTCTCCTTCTTTTTGCACGTGTCCAGTATCTTTTCCGGAAATCATTGAATAATAATGTTCGTTTATATATAAGACGGAAATTTCATGGAACGTAAGCAAATAAGTATCCTCCAGATAGAGGATAATCCGGGTGACGTGCGTCTGATAAAGGAAATGCTGAAGGAAGTTAAATCCCCGGGCTGTTTACTAAGGCATGCTTCGGATCTGGCCTCAGGAATAGAATTCCTGAAAAGCCAAGAATTTGACCTCATACTTCTGGACCTCGGGCTGCCCGACAGCATGGGGCTCTCGACGCTGGAGAAAATTCACTCCATTAATTCTATTATTCCCATTGTTATTATGACAGGTCTTGATGACGAGGAACTTGGGCTTAAGGCCGTTAAGACCGGAGCGCAGGATTACCTGGTCAAATCTGAAATTGACCCTGACATTTTAATCCGCTCCATCCGTTATGCAATTGAAAGAAAAAGAATTGACGAAAAGCTGAGGCGCAGCGAAGAACGCTTCCGCTCGACATTCGACCAGGCAGCCGTCGGGCTGGCACACGTATCGCTCGTGGGCGACTGGCTGAGGGTTAATGAGAAGCTCAGTAATATTCTGGGGTACAGCCCCGCCGAACTCCTCGGCATGAACTGCCTTAAGATGACGCATCCTGATGACCTGCCGGAAGACGCAAGAAATATAGACCTCCTGCTTAAATATAAGACAAAAACCTACACAATTGAAAAACGCTACCAGCATAAAAACGGCCAGTACGTCTGGTGCCAGTTGACGCGCTCACTTGTAGAGGAAAGCCCCGAGGCTCCAAAGTACTTTCTTTCTGTAATTCAGGACATATCAAAAAGAAAGCAGACAGAGCTTGCACTCCTGGATTCGGAGCAGAGGCTAAGGACCATCTTCAGGGAGTCCCCTTCGGCTATTGTTATAACCTCCATGGCTGACGGGCGCTACATAGACATTAATGAGGCCTTCCAGCGCATTACAGGTTACAGCCGAACGGAAATAATTGGCCGCAGAATTTCAGAAGTCGATATCTTTGCAAATCCCTCGGACAGGAGGAATATATATAAGGCGATTGAAAAAAACGGGGAAATCCGTAATATGGAATTTGAGTTCCGCCTTAAGTCGGGAGACTTAGCAACAGGCCTCCTTCAGGCGACGGTACTGAATATTGAAAGCGAACCGCAGATGCTTTCTGTTGTAACCGACATAACAGAACGCAAACAGGCCATGATTCAGATTCAGCAGTATGTGGATGAACTCCAGGCAAACAAGGTTACTTTAGAGAACAATGCCCGCGAGATGAATGAACTGAACCAGAAGCTTAAGGAATTAAATACGAGCAAGGACAAGTTCTTCTCCATCGTGGCGCACGACTTAAGGAGTCCTTTTTCTGCCCTGCTGGGCTTTTCGGAATACATGTACAAACACATCGAGGAACTCACTCCCGATGAGATAAAGGATTTTTCATTCAGAATATATAAATCGCTTAACAGCCTCCTTAAGCTCATTGAAAACCTCCTTCAGTGGGCGAGGATTCACACGGGCAAGATGGAGTTCGCTCCCGCTCTTTTCAGCCTCAATGATCTTTTAGACGAGATACTGAACGTATACAATATGAATGCCGCCCGGAAAAACATTAAGATCCTCTGTAGCCCCGATCAGCAGTATAGCCTCTTTGCCGACAAGGACATGATGGACAGCGTTCTGAGGAACCTGCTTTCAAATGCAATTAAGTTTACTTCTTCCGGCGGCGAAATCAGAATTTCAGCAAGGAAGGCCTCGCCTTATGTTGAGGTCAGTGTATCGGATACAGGGATCGGCATAGACAAGGATGACATTGAGCGTATGTTCAGGATAGATGAAACGATGACGCGCGAGGGAACGGAAAAGGAAAAAGGAACGGGGCTGGGGCTTGTCCTTTGCCGTGAGTTTGTGGAGATGAACGGGGGCACGATCAGCGTTGAGAGTGAAATTGGAAAAGGAAGCACATTCCGTTTTACTGTGCCCGGGGAATACTTAAAATAAAAAAAGCGCCTGTATGACGGGAATACTTTTCATCCCCTCAAAAGGCGCTTAATAAAAACCCAAAAGTAATTATTTTTTTACTTTACAGTCTTCAAGTAAAACGGAGTATGAATACCCTGCCCCGAAATCCTTGTTTACAGAAACTTTTCCCTCTACTGTAATAACGCTTCCCACCTGGGCTTCATCGGTGCTGGTAACTAAAAGATCATAGTTGCCCTGGCTGTTTGTTCCATCCTGTATGTGTATCCAGTTTTTACCCATAATGCCGGCGTTATATTTTACAACCTTGCCGCGTACAGTAACAGGCTTGCCGCTTAAGGATTCCTTCTGTGCGTAAACTTCGGCTACAGTTTTTCCGCCCTTTACAGGATCGACCTTAACCTGTTCCTGATCGGTTTTTACCTGCGGGTGGGCGCCCATGGTAGGCTGTGCAAGCTGACCGTTTTTAGCGACGTCGGAGACAAAGAGTATTGTTTCCCACGTGCGGTTTAAGGTTTCGCTGTGGAAGTTCTTCATTTCCATCGATTTTGCAAACTGTACCGTCTCCCCTTTTTCTATCTGCATCTGCGGAGCGGCAATCCAGTAAGTGTTTCCGTTTTCTTCAAGCTGAAGGTAACTGTAATTTGAAGCGTTTATTTTATCTATAACTTTACCTGTGTGGACCCCCTGGGCCGAGACAGGTTTTGAATCTTCTTTTTTACTGCATGCCGTGAGGCTTAAGAGCGCCACAGCCAGGAATACGATTAAAGAGCGTTTCATCTGTTCTCCATTAATAATTGTTAAATTCCGGCGTTAAGATACAAAAAAGAAATTAAAACATCTTTCCTATTTTAGGGATAAAATTAGCTCCCTGTCAAGAGGCAGCCAGTGATATTTTGTTCGCGGCAATGAGGTTTATTGCGGATTTGTCTTATCCCCTCAGTTTGTCCAGCAGGTGGTTGAGGTTCTGTACCTCCTCATGGTCCAAAGTAGAAAGCCTTCCTTCCAGCAGGTGCTCCATAGCATCTATTTTTTTTAAGAGTTCCAGCCCCTTTGGAGTTATCATTACGTCAACGTTCCGTCTGTCCTTGGGACAAATGGTTCTTTCGACGAGCTCCTTTGCCCTCAGCTTTTCTACAATTCTTGAAGCGTCAGACATCTTGTCCAGCATGCGTTCTTTGATTAGTTTTATGGTTGCAGGATTTGGATGCTGCCCCCTCAGTATACGGAGCACATTATACTGCTGCATTGTAATGCCGTGGGGCTTCAGTATATCCGTCTGCTGTGAGGCAATCCAGTTGTTTGTATATATAATATTTACCAGCGCCTTATGGTATTGGCTGGAAAAGTGTTTTTGTTTTATTTCTTCTTCTAAACGCATTTGCTCTTTTAACCGGATGCCGTTTAATTCTAAATCTTCGTTCATCATAATAATTTTCTTAAATTACACAGTAATGTCAATAATCAGTTTATTCAATTTCATTATTCCTCTTTTTGTGGAACTTCAATCTTTTCCGGCTCCAGGCTGGCAGGCGTTCCGAATTTTCCGCTGAATACAATTTCACTTAACGGCTTTCTTTGTCTTGGAGCGTTTTCCCTCACCTTCAGGTTTTCAGGCAAGTCGCTTTCTTCCGATTTATAGCCAACAGCAAAAACGATTGCAGGTTCAAAATTTTCAGGGATGTCAAAGAGTTCCCTTAATATTAAAGGATTAAATCCCCCCATCTGCCTGACATAAAGGTTTCTGGATGTCGCCTGAAGCGTCAGGTTTGTCACCGCGCTCGAAAGGTCGTAGAACGCATACTTGTTTAACTTTTTGTCTATGCCGCGGTCCAGCTTTGCTACGCCCACAATTAAGAGTGGTGCATGTTTAGCCCAGACCTTATTTCCCTCGGCAAGAGAGCTGAAAATTTTCCAGTAGTTTTCCGGGTCATTTTTACCCGCGATAATAAACCTCCAGGGCTGTTCATTTCCCCCCGAGGGCGCCCAGCGGGCTGCTTCAAAAAGCGATAGAATTACGTCGCCGTCGATCAGTTCTTCAGAAAAAGTTCTCGTGCTGTATCGTTTCTTAATTAAATCGTGTACCATGGTGCCTTTCTTAAAGTTCTGCGGGATAGAGCTGCTATCCCGCGTGAGGTCAATTCTTACTTACTAAATTACTTCTGTTTTACGATTTCAACGTCGCAGTTGATAGTTATTGTCTTACCCACTACTGCTCCGCCCGTCTCAATAAGGGCGTTCCACTTAAGCCCGTAATCGAAGCGGTTTAAGCTTCCCTTTACGTTAAAGCCTGCCCTCAGGTTCCCGTAAGGATCCATGATGAGTCCGCCGAAGGTGACGTCCAGGTCTATTGTTTTTGTTACGTCCCTTATTGTCAGGTCGCCTCTCATCTTAAAGTTTTCGTCGTCAATTTTTTCAATCGAGGTCTTTACAAAGCGGATCTCCTTAAAGTTTTCCGCGCCGAAGAAATCCTCGCTTTTAAGGTGCGTGTCGCGGTCAGCTACTCCGGTGTCTATGCTTTGTGCATTAATTGTAAATTCGATGTCACTGTCCTGAAATTTTTCATTTTTAACTCTCATCTTGAGGTCGTAGTCCTTAAACTCTCCTGCCACGTGTGCAATTACCATATGCCTTGCCGAGAACTGAATTCTTGTATGTGTCCTGTCCAGGTTCCAGGTTCCGACGATCGATTCTTTCTTTGTAGCTTCCATTTTTTTTCCTCCTTGTTAAATGACTTTGTTGTAATTAAAACAAATGTTGTAACATTTAAAGTTTCCACACATAATAATTTCGTTAAAGATTTTTCTCTTCAGAATTGAAATTAAAAACCTGGGACTCAAAAACAAGAGAAGAATATCCGGTTATAATTTGTAAGACAAGGCTCATGAAGTATTCCCTATTCTGAATTCTTTTCTTTAATTTTAATAAACCAATTATTTAAGAGGAGCTAACAAAATGAAGTACTTATACTTTTTGCCGCTGATGTTTCTTTTTGCCCCCCTTCTTTTAAGAGCGCAGGACGCCGTTAAGTTTGACGACTATTTTATTGATAAGACTATGCGGGTGGACTACTTTCATATAGGGGATTCGAAAAGTGAAATTGTAACCGTGGACAGGATTTTTCAGCAGGGGATCTGGGCCGGGAGCAGGAAAAACCTGATTGATAACTTTAATAACGGAAAATACTATTATAAGGTTTATGACGCGGCCTCGGGAAGCCTCATCTTCTCCAAAGGCTTCGACAGCTACTTCGGCGAATATAAAACAGGCGACCAGGCCCTTAAAGGAATTCAAAAGACCTACCATGAATCGGCACTCCTGCCATTTCCTAAAAATAAGATCAGGTTTACTGTTGAAGTAAGGAACAGGCAAAATGAGCTGAAGCCCTTCTTTGAAGAGGTAATTGACCCTAAGGACTGGACGATCTTGCGCGAGGAGCCAATGGATAAAAGCGTTAAGGTTGTAAAACAGGTCTATAACGGCGACCCGCATACGAAGGTGGATGTTGTTGTTCTTGCCGAGGGATATACGGCACAGGAGGAGAAGAAATTCAGGCGTGACCTTAAAAAGTTCTCGGACATTTTCTTTAATAAAGAGCCTTATAAGACTCACAAGAGTGATTTTAATTTTTACGGTGTCTTTAAGCCTTCTGAAGAAAGCGGCTCAGATGAGCCGGATCACCTCTCATTTAAGAATACTGTCCTTAATTCTACATTCTACTCGCTTGGCTCTGAGCGATATCTTTTAACGGAAGACAATAAGTCGATGCGCGACATGGCAGCCCACGTGCCTTATGACGCCATCTATATAATGGTTAACCACAAGCGCTACGGGGGCGGAGGCATATATAATCTCTTCTGCACATTTACTACAGACAACCAGTGGCATGAATATGTATTCCTGCATGAGTTCGGGCATTCCTTTGCCGGGCTGGCCGATGAGTACTACACTTCTGACGTGGCATATAATGAGTTCTACCCCAAGGGAGTTGAACCGGTTGAGCCTAACATTACGGCGCTCTTAAACCCGCAGGACTTAAAGTGGAAGTCCTTAATTACTCCCGGAATTGAAATTCCTACTCCATGGGAAAAATCGGGCTACGACAGCCTGGACCTTTCATACCAGAAGGTGAGACGCGAACTGAACCAGAAAATTGCAGAAATGAAACGCAATGGTGCTCCTGAAAAAGAGGTGGCTAAAGTGGAAGATGAAGCAGAGAAGCTTTCAAAAGTAAGTGCAGACAGAACCGATAAGTACCTTCAGGAAAGCAGGTATTGGGGTAAAGTCGGGGCCTTCGAAGGCGCAGGCTACGCTTCAAAAGGACTTTACCGCTCCATGCTCGACTGCCTTATGTTCAGCAAGGGAAACAAGCCCTTCTGCAGGGTTTGCGATGAAGCGGTAGTAAATGTAATTAAGCATTATACTGAATCAGTAGTGTCCGGACGTTGAATTTTTAAAACGCCGTAACTACTTGTAATTTAATAAAATAGAAGGAAAATTAGTCGTTCCCGATTTGAATTGAAAATTGCTTAATTTGATGCTTTTCAAAGAATTATTAAGAAGAGCATCAAAAGTGAATAATGGCAAAACAGTATTTTCTCAGTTGATCGACTATGTTCCTTTTCATGAATTTCAAAAATGTGTCAATCGATATAAAGGTAATTACAAGGTAAAATCATTTACGTGCTGGGAACAGTTTCTGGTCATGGCTTTTGCACAGCTTACATACCGTGAAAGTCTTCGTGACATTGAAACATGTTTAAGAGCAATGCAAAGTAAACTATATCACATGGGAATAAAGAGTAAAATATCCAGAAGCACAATCTCTGATGCAAATGAAACAAGAGACTTCAGAATATATCAGGATTTTGCCCATGTGCTTATTACACATGCACGTGACCTTTATAAAGATGACAATGAATTTATTTCCGAACTGAATTCAACTGTTTATGCTCTTGATGCAACAACAATTGACCTGTGTTTATCACTCTTCCCCTGGGCTCACTTTCGCGAGCACAAAGGAGCAGTAAAGATGCATACTCTTTTAGACCTTAATGGCAATATACCCTCATTTATAAAGGTTACAACGGGCCTTGTTCATGAAGTCAACATCTTAGATGAACTGCCCTTTGAACCAGGAGCTTATTACATCATGGACAGAGGCTATATTGATTTTGAAAGATTATATAACCTCAATCTAAGTCATGCATTTTTTATAACAAGGGCCAAAACTAATTTTGATTTCAGGAGAATTTATTCGAACACAGTTGACCGTAAGACCGGACTTATCTGTGATCAGACGATTTCACTTTCAGGATTTTATTCTTCTATTCATTATCCAGATAAACTAAGAAGAATAAAATACTTTGATGAAAAGACAGAAAAGAACCTTACGTTTCTGACAAATAATTTTATTCTTAAGGCCCTTGTTGTAGCTCAACTTTACAAAGAACGATGGCAGATAGAGCTTTTCTTCAAATGGATTAAACAGCATTTAAGAATAAAATCATTTTATGGAACAAGTGAAAATGCTGTAAAGACTCAAATCTGGATTGCAGTCAGCATTTATCTTCTGGTTGCAATTGTAAAGAAAAAGCTTAAAATCAATTTGTCACTTTACACTTTTCTACAGATTTTAAGTGTGTCAATTTTTGAAAGAACCCCGATTTTACAGCTTGTAAACGGGATCGATTACACAAATTTTAACCATGATCCGGCTAACCAGTTGAATTTATTCAACTTATAACCGGACAGTAGTGATACTGAATAATGCTTAAAAAGCGGTGGATTTGTTTTTGTATATTAATATTTTGGTGCTTTTAATTATCTTTGTGAATTCATAAGTTTAGCTCTTTATTTTTAAAAAGTAATATTATATATGTTTTCAATTATAGTTTATTTATTTGCGATTGTTCTGGCTAATATGACCGTGCTCTGGTTCGGTCCTATTTCAACGCCCATAAATGCGTTTTTCTTAATCGGCCTGGATCTTACACTGCGCGACAGGCTTCATGAAAAATGGATGGGAAATAACCTGTGGCTTAAAATGTTTCTTTTAATTGCAGGAGGTTCCGCTCTTACCTATATAATTAACAGGAACGCCGGTCCCATTGCCCTTGCAAGCGTCGTATCGTTTGCAGTTGCAGCCTTTGCGGATGCATTTATTTATTCGAAACTTTTAAGCAGGTCTTTCATGGTTAAATCCAACGGATCGAACCTGGCAGGCTCTCTTATGGATTCGTTCTTGTTCCCTACTCTTGCTTTCGGCCACATAATGCCGTGGGTTATAATGGGGCAGTTCACGGCTAAAATCGGAGGCGGGTTTATCTGGTCGCTTCTGCTGAATAAGCACAAAAGGAGTAAAGAGCTGGCTGAAGAGAAATCTTCAAACTAAATATATTTAGGTTAAAATATTCTGTATTAAAAAAGGCCGCTTAAGTTAGCGGCCTTTTTGTTGATTATATTATACCTCTTTTACCGGTTCCTGTTTGTGGAATTCCAGTTTGCCTCTGTCTCCCAAGGTTACCCCAATTGTATCCCCCGCCTGGAAGGTTCCCATTAGCAGCTGCGTGGAAAGAGGATTGATAAGGTAATTCTGTATCGTCCTTTTAAGAGGCCTTGCGCCGTAGGTGACGTCGTAGCCTATTGTAGAAAGCCAGTCTTTTGCTTCATCGTCAACAGTAATGTGAATGTCTTTATCATGGAGCATCTTGTCTACCTTTTCAAGCTGTATGTCTACAATCCGGCGGAGCTCCGGTTTAAGCAGCGGCTTAAATAGTACTACTTCATCAATACGGTTTAAGAACTCCGGCCTTATGGTTTTTCTCAGCATGTCCACAAGTTTTACCCTCAGGTCATCCAGCACATACGACGCATTCTCTTCCGTCATCGTCTCCAGTTTTTCCTGTATCAAATGGCTTCCAAGGTTTGAAGTCATGATGATAATTGTATTCTTGAAGTTGACTGTTCTTCCCTGGTTGTCTGTAAGGCGTCCGTCATCTAAGACCTGAAGAAGAATATTAAACACATCAGGATGCGCTTTTTCAATTTCGTCCAGAAGTATTACAGAGTATGGACGTCTTCTTACGGCCTCAGTAAGCTGTCCTCCTTCTTCGTATCCCACATATCCCGGAGGTGCACCAATAAGTCTTGAGACCGAGAACTTCTCCATATATTCCGACATGTCAATTCTTACCATTGCGTGCTCGTCGTCGAACAAGAATTCAGCTAGAGCTCTTGCAAGTTCGGTTTTCCCGACGCCTGTTGTGCCGAGGAATATAAACGATCCTATTGGGCGGTTAACGTCCTGCAGTCCTGTGCGTGAACGCCTGATGGCGTTTGCAACAGCAATGACGGCAGCTTCCTGCCCCACTACTCTCCTGTGGAGTTCATCTTCCATTCTGAGGAGCTTGCTCCTTTCACTTTCAAGCATGCGCTGAACAGGTATGCCTGTCCACTTGGCTACTACTTCTGCGATGTCTTCGGGTTCAACTTCCTCCTTCAGCATTTTGTGCTGGTGCTGGATTTCCGAGAGCTGTGCCGATTCCTGTTTTAATTTTTTCTCAAGGCTTGCAATTGTGCCGTATCTTAGTTCTGCAACTTTTCCCAGATCGCTTTCGCGCTCGTATTGTTCGGCCTGAAGCTTTGCGTTTTCAATCTCGCTCTTCATTTTCTGTATCTGCTGAATCTTATCTTTCTCTAACTGCCAGTGGCTTTTAAGATTATTTCTTTCTTCTGTAAGCCCGCTCATTTCGCGGTTAATGTCTGATATTCTGCGCGATGACTCTTCATCTTTTTCCCTTTCCAGGGCCACCTTTTCAATTTCAAGCTGCTTGATTTTGCGTTCAACATTATCAAGTTCTTCTGGCATTGAATCAATTTCAATTCTGAGTTTTGAAGCCGCTTCATCAATCAGGTCAATTGCCTTATCGGGCAGGAAGCGGTCTGTTATATACCTGTTTGAAAGCTGTACTGCAGCTACAATTGCGGCGTCGGTTATTCTTACGCCGTGGTGGACTTCGTAGCGTTCCTTGAGTCCTCTTAATATTGATATCGCGTCTTCCTCTGACGGCTCACCAACAAGCACAGGCTGGAAGCGTCTTTCCAAAGCTGCATCTTTTTCGATGTACTTTTTATATTCATTCAGAGTTGTTGCTCCTATTGCATGAAGCTCTCCTCTTGCAAGTGCGGGCTTAAGTATGTTTGCCGCATCCATTGATCCCTGCACTGCGCCTGCTCCAACAAGCGTATGGAGCTCATCAATAAATAGTATTATTTCACCATTCGAATCCTGTACTTCTTTTATTACAGCTTTAAGCCTTTCCTCAAACTGCCCGCGGAATTGTGTACCTGCAACGAGTGCTCCTAAGTCGAGGGCCATGATTTTTTTAGTCTTAAGATTTTCAGGTACGTCGCCGCTCACAATTCTGTGTGCAATGCCTTCGGCTATTGCAGTTTTACCCACACCGGGATCCCCTATCAGCACAGGGTTATTTTTAGTCCTGCGCGACAAGACCTGAAGTACCCGTCTTATCTCCTCGTCGCGCCCTATAACGGGATCCAGTTTTCCTGATCTTGCAAGGTCGTTCAGATTGCGTGCATATTTTGTCAGCGCCTGGTATGTGTCCTCGGGGTTCTGTGATGTAACCCTCTGGTTTCCCCTGATATCTTTTAAGGCTGCAAGAAGCGTGTCGTGGTTAACGCCGTAATCGCGCAATAGCTGCCCTGCCTTGCCGTCGCCGTCAACAAGTGCAAGAAGGAGGTGTTCGGTTGAAACAAATTCATCTTTTAAGTTCTTTGCTTCTTCAGCCGCCTGATCGAGGAGGCGTGCCGTCTGCCCTGAAATCTGCTGGTTCCCGGCGCCGGCGCCGGAAACTTTAGGAAGTTTTTCAAGGAGCTCATTTACCTTAAGCTTAAGGTGATTTATGTTTACTTCTGCTTTACGCATGAAGGATACTGCAATGCCTGATTCATCCTGAATCATTGCAGCAAGCAGATGCTCAGGTTCAATAATTTGATTATTGTAATTCTGAGCGATCTCAAGCGCGTTCTGGATTATCTCCTGCGCCTTAACTGTCAGTTTACTAAAATTAAATGCCATAATTTTTTTATCCGCTCTTATTTCAATAAATAAATTAACTATTATACCAAAATAAAATCAATGAGTTTCCGTATGTTGCCGTGTGCTCATTGTATTTTTAATTTCTAATAATAAGAACAAAATTTCGGCTTAAATAAATCCCTGTCCTTTTGTCCCGGCAAGATTTAGAAAAGTAAAAAATATATAAAACTAAAGAAAAATGTTTCACGTGAAACATTTAAAAACCCGTGAAATAAAGGACATGGGGTAAAATTAGCGTTGAGTTTATACGCCCTTATCTTTAATTTTAATACCTATGTTAAATAACTTGAATGAAGACACTATTACCGCAATTGCAACCCCGATGGGTGTTGGCGCCATTGCGGTTATAAGGGTTAGCGGAGCTAAAAGCTTTGAAATTGCCGACAAGGTTTTTCAGGGTAAAAAGCCTGTTTCAGGCTCCCCATCCCACACGATCCATTACGGCAAAGTTGTGGACTCCAGGGGTGAAGCGATTGATGACGTGCTCATCTCAGTCTTCCGCAGCCCAAATTCCTATACAGGTGAAGACAGTGTGGAGATAAGTTCACACGGAAGTCCCCTTGTTGCAAGCCGCATTGTTGAAGCCCTCCTGCACCAGGGCATAAGGCTTGCTGAACCGGGAGAGTTTACAAAGAGAGCTTTCTTAAACGGAAGAATTGACCTGGCGCAGGCTGAGGCCGTAGCCGATGTTATTAACTCCAGGACCGATGCCGCCCTAAGGGGTGCTCGCAACCAGTTAGATGGCATACTCTCCTCCAGGGTGGAACTCATCAGGACTTCCCTTCTTAACATTTCTTCCCTGATCGAGCTTGAGCTCGACTTTGCCGAAGAAGATATCCAGTTCATGAACACGAGCCAGATCATTAAGAAGATCGATGAGATTGTGCTTGAGATCAGGAAACTCCTTGGCACTTATTCTTTCGGCAAGGTAATCAGGGACGGCATTAATGTCGCGCTTGTTGGAAAGCCTAACGTGGGAAAGTCCTCCCTGCTTAACTACCTCCTTAAGGAATCCCGCGCCATAGTAAGCGAGATTCCGGGTACGACCAGGGATGTTATAAGCGAGGAAATTTTTGTCGAAGGAATTTTGTTCAGGCTCTCAGATACTGCCGGCATCCGCCTGACAGAAGATGTAATAGAAAAAGAAGGTGTAAGACGGAGCCGTCAGGCCGTAAAGGATGCCGACTTTGTGCTTTTCCTCAGTGACGAGGAATCAGGATTTTCAGAAGATCTTTATTCGGAGCTCGGGACTATAACGGAAGATAAAAGGATTATACGGGTCACCAATAAGGTTGATCTCTACCCTGGTAAGGGTCCTAAGGCAGACGTTTTTATTTCCTCAAAAACAGGTGAAGGGATCCATGAACTCCTCCGCCTGATGAAGGAAAGGGCCATAGGCACAGAAGTCTACACGGAAAACGCTGCCGTTGTTTCCAACATGAGGCACTATAAGGCGCTTGAAGATGCCGCAGAAAGCCTCCTTGCGGCAAAGGAATCCTTAAAGGAAAACCTGAGCGGCGAGTTTGTTTCCGTGGACCTTAGAAAGGCCGAGACCAGTCTTGGGGAAATTATAGGTAAAGTTACCACGGAAGATATTCTTAATAATCTATTTTCAAAGTTCTGCATAGGAAAATAATTCCCGGGGAGGAAGCATCTTTCCATGGTGTATTATGCAGAAGAACTTTTTCAGATGAATAACGTTTCTATAGAACTAATGTTTCACGTGAAACATCAAAAAGGACTAATTTTTGAGAAAATTTGATATAATTGTTGTTGGCGGTGGTCACGCAGGCGTGGAAGCCGCAGCCGCAGGGGCAAACATGGGTCTTGAGGTGGGGCTTCTCACCATGGACAGGTATGCCATGGGACGAATGTCCTGCAACCCTGCAATAGGAGGAAGTGCCAAGGGGCACCTGGTGCATGAGATAGATGCCCTGGGAGGCGTCATGGGCTTAATAGCTGACAGGACAGGAATTCAGTTCCGTACACTTAACCTCTCCAAGGGTCCGGCCGTCTGGGCTCACAGGTGCCAGTCAGACCGTAAGCTCTATTCGGAGGAAGCCTGCAGGGTGATTACTTCCATACCCGGAATTACCATAGTGGAAGATACCGTAGTTGAGGCTCTGACGGAAAATAATAAGATGACAGGAGTCATCACCGGAAAAGGTGAAGAGATCGCCTGCCGGGCTCTCGTAATATGCTCGGGTACATTCTTAAACGGCCTCATGCATACGGGACTTACCTCAACCAGCGGCGGGCGCTTTGGTGAAAAACCTGCCGCGGGACTAACCGAGAGCATGATTAAGCTAGGCTTTAAGGCAGGACGCTTAAAAACCGGAACACCCCCAAGACTCCTTAAGAGCTCCATTAACTACAGCATTCTTTCCGAGCAGCCGGGAGATGAAGTGCCGAAGCCGTTCTCCTTAAGAACGGACCTGGCATCATTCCCCAGGCTTCCGCAGGTAAGCTGCCACATAACAAACACCCATGAAGGCACACATAAGATTCTGGAAAAAGGTTTCTCGCGTTCCCCTCTTTTTACAGGTGTCATCCACGGCGTGGGTCCCAGGTACTGCCCTTCCATAGAGGATAAAATAGTGAGATTCAAGGAAAGGAATTCACACCACCTTTTCCTGGAGCCGGAAGGACTTGACAGCGACCTCATTTATGTAAACGGATTCTCCACTTCCCTGCCTGAGGAGATCCAGTTAGAAGCAATTCACTCGGTTAAGGGGCTGGAGGAAGCTGAAATGGTGCGCCCGGGCTATGCTGTGGAATACGACTACTTCCCACCCTACCAGGTGGACCTGACGCTTGAGACAAAGCTTGTTGAAGGGCTCTACTTTGCCGGGCAGATCAACGGCACTTCGGGCTATGAGGAAGCCGCGGCGCAGGGTCTTATAGCAGGAATTAACGCTGCACTTAAAATTAAGGGCGAAGGAGAGTTCACTCTCAAAAGAAGCGAGGCTTATATAGGAGTTCTGATTGATGACCTCGTAACCAAGTCCACAGAGGAGCCCTACCGCATGTTTACCTCGCGCGCCGAGCACAGGCTTCTCTTAAGGCAGGATAACGCCGACAGGCGCCTGCTTGAATATGGCGCCAGGTTAGGACTGATACCCGATGAGACCTTAAGCGAAATGAAAAAACGCGAGGCTTTGATAAATAAAAATATGGATTTTCTCAGGGAATTCAAGCTCCACGCAAAAGTTGTAAACCCTTACCTGGAAAAACTGAATACAGATCCTATTGAATCCACAGAAACAATTGCAAAGCTCTGCAAGCGTCCTGAACTGAAGCTTCAGGAGATTCTGGAGCTGGTTGAGGAAGAAAAACGTAACGGCATCGGTGAACTGCTGAATAACCCCGCGGCATTAGAGCAGGTGGAAATTGAGCTTAAGTACGAGGGCTACATAAAGCGCCAGCAGGAACTGGTTGAAAAGCTGGAGCGGTATGAGGAGATGCAAATTCCTTTAAACTTTAATTATTTACAAATAAAATCACTTTCTTCCGAGGGACGGGAGAAGCTGAGCCGTGTAAAGCCGCGTTCAATAGGCCAGGCCTCCAGAATTTCAGGAGTAACCCCTTCAGATATTTCTATTTTATTAGTATATTTGAGGCATTAATTTTTAAAGTTGTGGAGTTCAGTGGAAAATCAAGAGCTGTATTATAACCAATTAAGCTCCTTTTTCCGGGATAATGGCCTGAATGCTGATCCTTATCAGTTAGAACGCTTATCAATGTATGCCAGTCTGGTAGTTGAAAAAAATCAGGCGGTAAACCTGATATCAAGAAAGGATACTGCTTCGGTAGTCGAAAACCACGTTTTTATCTCGGCATTTATTTCGCACTTCATACCGGAAAAATGTACAAGGTTTCTGGACATAGGCACCGGGGGCGGATTTCCCGGCATCCCCCTGGCTATCATGCGCCCGATGATGAAGGGCGTAATGGTTGATTCTACAACAAAGAAGATCGATGCCGTCCAGGAATTTATAAGCAAGCTTAAGTTAAGTAATGCCTCGGCTGTAAACAGCAGGGTTGAGGCTCCTGAATTTACGGAAAAATTTACAGGCTGTTTCGACCTGATTGTAAGCCGCGCTACAGTGCCCCTTGCAATGCTTTTAAGATACGCTATGCCTGTGATAAAGGAAAAAACAATTCTTGCCTCCTTAAAAGGCGGTGATCTTAAAGAGGAGATCAGGGCGGCGGAATTAAAGTACAAACCGCACATAAGAAAGCTGACAGTCTTTGAATTAAATTATAAACCGACTAATGTCAGAAACGAAAAAGAAAAAAAATTAATTTTACTGGAATTGAACAAATGAGTGCAGATACCAAGAAGTTGTTTGCTGAAATTGCCAGCCTTACAACAGAACAGAGAAACCCGAATTCAATGGATATAGATGCCCGTTCAACCGGCGAGATCCTGAGAATTATTAACAATGAAGATAAGCAGGTGCCCCTTGCCGTAGAAAAAGAAATACCCTATATCGAGCAGGCAGTTGAAATTATTGTTAAAGCATTAAAAAACGGCGGAAGACTTTTGTATTTCGGCGCAGGCACAAGCGGCCGCCTTGGCGTTGTGGATGCCTCTGAATGCCCTCCTACTTTCGGAACACCCTTTGGAATGATTGACGGCTTTATTGCGGGCGGAAAAGAAGCCATGTTCAGGGCACAGGAAGGAGCTGAGGACTACGAGGAAAACGGAGCCAACGACGTCCTGAAAGCTAATGTTACAGATAAAGACGTTGTCTGCGGAATTGCAGCAAGCAGAAGAACCCCTTATGTTGTCGGCGCCGTAAAAAAAGCCAAGGAATTGGGAGCCAAAACGCTCTTTGTAACCTGCAACCCGAGAGAGAATTTTAACATCAAGGAAGTTGACGTTGCCATGTGCCCTTACGTTGGCCCCGAAGTCATCATGGGCTCAACACGCATGAAAAGCGGTACAGCACAGAAACTTGTTCTTAACATGCTTACTACTACAGCTATGGTCCGCATGGGCAAGGTTTACGAGAACATGATGATCGACCTTCAGATGACAAACAAGAAACTCGTTGAACGCTCAAAGAGAATTGTAATGACAATTACAGGCGCCAGCTACGATGAGGCCGCAGAATACCTCCAGAAAGCAGGCGGACACGTAAAGACGGCTCTTGTTATGTTTAAGGCCAATGTTACAGCTGAGGAAGCTAAAATAAGGCTCGAAAAAGCCGACGGATTTGTAAGACGTGCTATTGAAGATAAGTTTTAATTTATTTTATAAAAGTAAAACATTTTATTAAAGAGCGGGCTATGTGTCCGCTCTTTTTATTACCGGGCAACCGGAATCCTCCCTGTAATTTTATGGTTAATTTCAGGCGGGAATTAGTTATGTTTAATTCTTGAAAATTTTTTATCTGAATTTGGAAAACGAAAATGGCAGTAAAACAGAAAATATTCTTACCTGGTTCGGGCGAACAGTTGAGGTTCCTTGAAAATGAAATAACAATTGAAGGAATGGCCTCTGCCGTTTTCGGTTCGGGCAGCGGCACAATTGCCAGGCTCATTCAGGATGATTCGGGAAAAAGTGTTGAACTAATAGTGGAAGACTATGACTCGCTGATACAGGCGCAGCTGGAGATAAAAAATCTGGAAGGCATAAAGGCGCGTATAATGTCTTTTTCGGCAACGGACTTCCCTGACGACTCCTTCGACCTCGTCTATGCGCAGGCGTCAATTTCAGGATCTTCAAGAGTAAAGATACTAAAGGAAATAAAAAGAATTCTTAAGCCCGGGGGCTATCTGTGCGCGGGTGAAATTGTAAAACTCTCAAAGGACACTCCGCGCTTTGTGCAGGACGTATGGAAAAGCTCGGACCTCTCCCCTGTCTACCAGGATGAAATAGAAGACTTCTACAAATCAAAAAATTTTGAAGTCGTAAAAAGTGCGGATATGAGCAGGTCGCTTAAAGAGTTTTACCTGATGGGACAGGAACAGTTAAAGAAAAATGTCAGCCTGATGACAGAACAGGAAAAAAGCTACAACAAGAAACTGATCAACAGAATGAGCCATGAAACCAACGTCTATCTAAGACAGGGCGGCGACAGGCACATCGGCTTTAAGGTACTGATATTAAAAAACGAAAAATAAAATTGAACCAGAAGAGTGGAGAAAAAAGAATTGAAAAAAGGTGATATAATAGAGCTGGAGATTTCAAAGTACGCTTTTGAAGGAAAAGGAATTGCAAAGGTTGAAAAAAGCCTGATCGTTCCGGGAACAGAAAAAAAAGTTGAAGTCGAAATAAATTCTGACGCCGACTATGATGAACTGACATCAGATAAAGATCAGAAAAACTACGTCATCTTTGTCCATGGCTCATACCCGGGTGACAGGGTGAAAGCCATGATAACAAAGATTAAGAAGTCCTATGCCGAAGCTAAAACAGTTGAAGTCCTAAGCGCCTCTGAAGAAAGAACAAAAGCGCCATGCAAATATTTCGGGGTATGCGGCGGCTGCAAGCAGCAGGACCTCAGCTACGGGGCGCAGCTGAAATACAAGCAGGAGCAGGTTAAAGATATTTTTGAACGCCTGGGAGGCTTCCATGATTTTGAATTCCAGGAGATACTGCCTTCAGAAAAAACATTCTTCTACAGAAACAAAATGGAGTACTCGTTTGCCGAGCGCCGCTGGCTTACTAAAGATGAGCTGGGTGATGAAAACGTGGAACGGAATTTTGCACTCGGACTTCACCTGCCGAACATATTCGACAAGGTCCTTGACATAAATGAGTGCCTCCTGCAGTCGGAGGAAAGCAACGGCATTCTTAATTTCACAAGAGACTTTTTTAAGAAAAGAAACACAACGATATATTCAACTAAGACACATTCGGGCTACCTCAGGAACCTCATAATAAGAAAAACGCATCACTCCTCTGACCTCATGGTGAACCTGGTGACTTCAGAAGAAAATGACTCTCTTATGAAGGAGTATACGGAAGGATTGCTGAAGGCGGTTCCTGAAGTGACAACTGTAATAAATAACATCAATACAAAGAAGGCTCAGATTGCAGTCGGCGACTATGAGATAGTATACTTCGGAACGGGAAATATTTACGACACGATAGGAAAATATAATTTCAGAATAAGCGCAAACTCATTCTTCCAGACAAATACACTGCAGGCAGAAAAGCTCTATCACACGGGACTTAAGTTCGGTAAAATTACAAAAGACGACGTTGTATACGACCTGTATTCAGGTGCGGGCACAATATCAATTTATGTTTCAGAGTCGGCAAAGAAAGTCTACGCTTTTGAGACAGTGGAGCCCGCTGTAAAGGATGCCGAGGAAAACAGAAAAATGAATAAAATAGACAACGTGAAGTTTATTACGGCAGATTTGAACCGCTCGTTTTTAGACGTTGTAAAAATTAAGGGCCTCCCTTCTCCTGACGTTGTGATACTGGATCCGCCAAGAAGCGGCATGAATCCCGTTACGGTTAAAGACGTTGTAGCATTAGATCCTGACCGTATCGTCTACATCAGCTGCAACCCGGCCACCCAGGTGCGCGACATAAAAATGTTTAACGAGGAAGGCTACCGCCTGATGAAGGTTCGTCCGGTGGATATGTTCCCGCACACATATCACATTGAAAATGTTGCCCTGCTGGAAAAGTGAGGTTGAATAGCCACGGCCCTTAGGCCGTGGATCAAGAAATCAAACAAAAACGGGCTTTAGCCCCAGATTCTCGAACGGAAGATCTGGGGCTAAAGCCCAAATATTTTTTGGATTATTAAACCCCGACCTGAAGTTCGGGGCTAATCATAAAAGCACAATTAGGCTACAACTGATTCTTCAGTTGGTAGAAAAAAGGCCGGATACGTTTTTTAGTATCCGGCCTTTTTTTGTTTTATATTCCCGAGAGATTTTTATACTGGGAGTAAATGTATTTGTCTAGCCAGCCGTAGAATTCTTTTGCCTCACCCAAGTTAAAGCCTTTATCACGCCACTTTGAAATTAAAGCGTTTGTTTTTGAAACTATCTCTTTTTCCTTTGGAAGAAGCGTCTGTGCAATGCCTGTACCTTTCTTGTTTAGTAAAGCAGACAGGTTAAGATAGTCACTGCCGTTATCCATAGTGGCGGTATAACATTTCTTTTTGAGGTCAAGGGCATATTGGTTAATTGGTGCAGTTTTTCCCTCAGGCGCCACTGTGACCTCTGGAAGCGAGGCTCCGGCCTTAACCCAGACGGGAGTTACAAGCGTCGTCATGGGCCAGCCAAGGACAGTCCAGAGTGTGGTCATATCCGGGTTTTCCCCCGGCTTTACTCCCTGAACGATCATTGAAGAAACAGTGGAGTTACGAACAATATAATCCCTGAAGGGGATGTATTTTACGTCCTTTGTATCTTCCGGAAGATCCATCTTATAAAGGTCCGTTTTAAGAAGAGAGTTCTGGAGGTTGCGGTCGGCATCGTGAAGAATGAACTCCAGTGAAATATTTTTATTTGTGTAATAATTCTTAAAAAGACTTTCAGCCGTGTTGTAGCGTATGTGGCCAAGCCCGTGCTCCTCGTCTCCTGTAAAGGAGAAGTTCGTTCTTATCAGGTATCCGTCGGGTGCAACTTTAGGATCGTTGACGTCAAACTTAACAAAAGAGTAGTAACCTGTTTCATAGTAAGCCGCGCCTCCCTGGGCGTCAATTACGCCGAAGTTTGCGGCTATACCCCACTTCCCTTTTCCTTCCTTTAAGAACTCTTCAAAGTCTTTGAGTGTTGCGCACCTTTCAAGAGCGGCTTTCATAAAAAGCCCTTCCTGGTCGTCCGGCACACCGGCCTTCTGTCCTATGTTAAGATTATAAGACATGGTATTCATAATGCTGAAGCCCGCGCTGTTGCTTCCCATCCAGATCTCACGGCCCAGTGAGTCTGCAGAATTTATTACACCTATATAGTCATATTTGGCTCCGTGATAAAACATGAGCTTATTTTCAATGAATCCCGAATCTCTGTGCTTCCAGAGCAGCGGGCGCCCGTCCGGCGTGGCCTTGCCCGAAACAATTGCCGATGTGCAGGCGTTCGTAATATTAAAAGAGATAATAAGTAATAATAGAGTCACAAGTCTTTTCAAGTTAACCTCCGTTTCAAAAACAATTACTTCAAAAGTAATCAGGATTGGGTGAAAAGTAAATAATAATCAGGACCGATAATAAAATGAAAAATATGGACTCTCATTTTTCATTTTTTAATTAAGCGGGGATTTGATAATTTTGAAACAATTTTTAGGAAAATGAGAGCATGAAAAATATTCTCGTGGTTTTTACAGGCGGCACCTTTTCAATGAAAATTGATGAGACTACTGGAGGCGCCGTACCGCACTTTTCTGGTAACGCACTAATTGAAATGATGCCGGAAATAAACAAGCTGGCAACTATTTCCATCTATGATTTCGGCAAGTACCCGGGACCACATATGACTCCGGAACTGATGCTTAAACTTTCGAAAGACATTCAGGGCTATATTGAAAAAGACCACCCCGACGGCGTTGTAGTAACGCACGGGACGGATACGCTTGAAGAAACGGCATACCTTCTGGATCTTACAATTAAAACTGAAATCCCGATTGTTGTTATAGGCTCCATGAAAAACAGTTCTGAGCCTGACTGGGACGGCCCCCGCAACCTCAAGGATGCAATAAGCATATGCCTGAACCCCAACAGCCGGGAGCTTGGAGTGCTGGTCTGCTTAAACGGCGAGATCAACGCTGCAAGCGAAGTTACTAAAACACACACCGATAACATTGAAACCTTCCACAGCCTGGACTTTGGCGCCCTGGGCTTTGTTGACCGCGGAAGGGTTTTCTTTAACCGCCTTCCAAGGAAGCTTGAACACATTTTGACTGACAGCATAAACCCGAATGTCGACCTCCTGAAAGCTTATGCCGGAATGAACGACAAGTTTTTCAGGTATTCGGTTGACAGCGGTACAGACGGAATTGTTGTTGAAGCCATGGGGGTCGGAAACGTTCCTCCTGCTGCATTTGAAGGAATTAAATACGCCAGGGAAAAAGGCATTCCTGTTGTACTGGTATCACGCTGCCCTGCCGGCGAAACTCTTGACATCTACGGATACCCGGGAGCCGGTAAATGGCTTTCAAAAATAGGTGTAATATTTGCCGACTACCTGAACGGGCAGAAGGCAAGAATTAAAATGATGCTGGCCCTCGGGGAAAGCAGGGATCTGGAAAAGCTGAGGGAATTTTTCAGATAGAAATAAAAGAAATGAAAAAAGGCCTTCGGAAATAATCCCTGAAGGCCTTTTTTAGTACTATTGTGAGATGAATTTATTTTTCAATTCCAAGCAGTTCAACGTCAAAAATAAGTGTTGAGTTAGGCGGAATCGTCTGTCCGGCACCCTGTTCACCGTATGCGAGTTCAGAAGGAATAAAAATCTGCCACTTGTCGCCGACCTTCATCAGCTGAAGGGCCTCGGTCCAGCCTTTAATTACGCTTCCAACGGTAAATACGATTGGTTCGCCTCTTTTATAGGAGTTGTCGAATTCAGTTCCATTGACCAGTGTGCCGCGGTAGTTAACTTTAACCTTGTCTGTTGCCTTTGGTGTTGCTCCGGTTCCTGCGGTAATAACCTTGTACTGAAGGCCGCTGGCCGTAGTCTTAACGCCCTCTTTCGTCTTGTTTGCAGCAAGGAAAGCATCCCCTTCTTTTTTATTCTTATCGCCCAATTCTTTCATCTTTGCAGTCTGTTTTTCCATCATTTCCTTCTGGAATGTCATCATGGTCTGCTGAATTTCAGCTTCTGTTAAAAGATAGAGGCTGTCTTTTCTTATGGCATCCTTTACTCCCTGTAAAAGGGCATCTTCATTGATCTCAATTGACTGTCTCTTAAAAGTTTTGCCTATATCCAGACCTATTGCATAGCTGGCTTTATCCTTTGAAGTCTTGAGATCCTCTTTCTTAAGATCTTTCTGCTGGCAAGCAGCGATACCCACGCTTAAGATAGCCAGGATCGCCATTAATCGAATTTTCATTCGTTCTCCTTTTATAATTTAATCATTTTTGAAAAGTCCCGGTCAAAAACAGGTTACTAACTTAGCTCATGTATACATCATTTGCAATTGATTAGTTCCGGGAGAGGTATACAGAAATTCAGGGTCCGTTTAAGGACCCTGAGGTAAAATTATTTCATTTTCTGGGGCCTGAGCATGTGCTCGGGTGCAAGAAGTTCGTCCAGCTTTTCCCTCGAAAGGAGATTTTTCTCCAGTACGAGCTCGCAGACACCGCGGTTTGTAGCAAGAGCTTCCTTGGCCAGTTCCGTGCAGGTTTCATAGCCAAGAATAGGATTAAGGGCCGTAACAATGCCTATTGAGTCCTCAACTAATTTTCTGCAGCGGGCCTCATTTGCGGTAATGCCCTCAATGCAGCGGTATTTGAGCGTTTCCATGCCGTTTTTCAGCATTTCAATTGATTCAAAAAGGCTCTGTGTTATTACGGGTTCCATAACGTTCAGCTCCAGCTGTCCGGCTTCGGCAGCAAGGGTTACTGTAAGGTCGTTACCGATTACCTTAAAGGCTATCTGGTTTACAACTTCAGGGATAACCGGGTTTACCTTGCCCGGCATAATTGAAGATCCGGGCTGCATCGGGGGAAGGTTAATTTCTCCAATGCCTGCTCTGGGGCCTGAACTTAAAAGTCTGAGGTCGTTTGAAATTTTTGAAAGCTTAACGGCCAGGCGCTTTATTGCCGAAGAATACATTACGAAGGCTCCTGTATCCTGTGTTGCCTCAACAAGGTTCGGGGCCAGTACAACATCAAGACCCGTAATTGACTTGAGGTGGCTGATTACTTTTTCACTGTATCCGGGTTCAGAGTTAATGCCTGTGCCTATTGCCGTAGCACCCATGTTAAGCTCCAGGAAGAGTTTTGCATTCTGCTCAAGGCGCTCAATTTCTTCTCCAAGCGTTACGGCGTAAGCCTCAAAGGACAGTCCCAGTGTCATCGGAACGGCATCCTGGAGCTGTGTGCGTCCCATTTTTATGACGTGCGAAAACTCCTTGGCCTTAGCCTTGAAGGAAAGGATCAGGTTTTTAAGCACTTCAATTAACTTCTTGTTGCTGTAGATAACTGCAATCTTAACAGCCGATGGGTAAACGTCATTTGTCGACTGTGAGAGGTTAACGTGGTTATTCGGGTGGCAGTACTTGTACTCCCCTTTTTCATATCCAAGGATTTCAAGTGCGCGGTTGGCAATCACTTCATTTGCGTTCATGTTTGTTGAAGTGCCTGCTCCCCCCTGAATCATATCGACAACAAAATGGTTGTGATGTCTTCCGTTAAGTATTTCGTTGCATGCCTGTACAATTGCGTCAGTTACAGGTTTTGATAAAAGTCCCAGTTCATAGTTAGAAAGTGCGGCAGCTTTTTTGACCATTGCCAGCGACTGTATTAAAACCGGGTACTGGGCAAGTGTAATACCGCTGATGTTAAAATTTTCAAGTGCGCGGAGGGTCTGAACGCCGTAATAAAATTCCTGTGGCACCTCGCGTTCGCCCAGAAGGTCATGTTCCAGGCGTGTTCTGCCCGATTCAAATTCCGCGGCAGCATTAACCATATGGCTGTTGGTCTGTTTCATGCGGCGTGAAATAACCCTTGCAATGCGTGATAAGATCTTGCTCCCAAGTGCGGAGTTCTGTTTAAAGAGCTCATGGAACCTTTCCCTGCTTATTTCAAAAAGCGTGGAATTTAAGAGTGTTCTGGCGCTTGTCGAGTGCGGGGAGTCGTCCATCAGGGCACCTTCCCCCAGAAAATCGTACTTTGAGAAGAAGGAAAGGCGTTTTTCTTCGCCGAAAGGAGTTTTCTTAAAAAGTTCGATCTCGCCTTCATAAATAATGAAAAGGTTTTTACGCGGTGTGTTCTCGGCAAAAACAATGGAATTGGCCGGGTAAGTCTGAACATCTATCTCTTCTGAGAGCAGTCTGCGTTCATCTTCGGTCAGATCCTTAAAGAGCTCGATTTCCTTAATGAATTCATTAATGACACTTTTTTCCATTTAACAAGTCTCCATTAAAATTTTCCAGTCAGCCTGGAAATTAGAAAATTATTTTCGCTATTAAAATAAGCAAATTTACCGGGGTATACATAAAAAGAAATAAGATAAACAGAAAATTAATCTGTGTAAAAGGCGGGAAAAAAGAATGCTGTTAATAAAACATGACGGCATGAATACTTTGTAATTTCTCCATGCCGTTGTGTTATTTCCCATGCTGCCCGGGAAAATCAAGTGCTATAAATTCTAGCGCCAGTAAGTTAATATAAAACCCATGGACATGAAGCCAAGCAGGTGATAGCCGGCATCAATAAACTGCAGTTTTACTTTTCTTTCTTCAAATATAAAGGAGACTCCGACCGTAAGGGCCAGAATAGAAATCGAGAGAATAATTCCAATCCACATTCCCCCTGTTACTGTGCTGGTCTTAGCAAAACAGATAAAATAATCTAAAATGAGGGCAGCAGTAAGTGTGGAAAGGAAAGCAATGGTTAAAATCTTGGAGGTGTTTCTTTTGTCGTTATTTTTAATATAGTTCATTTGGAGCCACTTATGTCCGAAGGTTTTCGGAGTGTACCAGGCGGCACCTAAAACAAAATAAGCGCATGCAGCCATAAAAACTGCGGGGTAGTCAATCTGCGATAATATGGTAATAGGCATAGATAATCTCAAAAAATTCAAAAAATCGTTTTCAAATATAATCATCGGGTCTGAAAAAATCCGAAACTGCCATATTATCGGCACGGAATCAGGAAAGTTTATTGCAGAAAAAAATGCCCTTTAAAAGGTGACTGCCGGGGCGAATAGTATTGTTATTTTTTAGGCTTCCATACCGGGCCGTAGCCCATGCCTATGAGTGCCGGTTGTTTTGTTTCCAAATCAATGACGTAGAGGTAGGAATCCCACTGAACCCAGGGGACAGGTAAATCAACATTCTTTGAAAAAGCAAAGAATTTGTCATCAGAACTAAAGGCAAAGGGGTTAAAATCTATCCCTTCGTTATTTTGTGTAATTCCGAACAATTCGGTTTTTATGCCGCCTTCAAGAAGGAATATTTTAGATAAGAATTGACGACCCGACTCTTCGAATGCAACTTTTAAATAATCACTAGAGAATTTTGGAAAGTGATAGGACTGGCCAGGATCTGCAACTGCGAGCGTATCAAGCTTTTTAGTTTCCGTGTTAAATGTCAAAAGCAGGTTGGTAATCTGGGGAGTCGGATCGGCCAATATTAATAGTTCATGCCTGAAAGGATCAAAGTCAAATACGTTGACATAGTTTTTCCCAAGTGTCTTTAAGTCAAGAATGAGTTCTTTTGAAGAGTTGTCTGTGTTTGTCTTATATATATTGTAACCATCCTTATAGATAAAAGAATAACCGTCGCCGTAAAAGTAATAGCGATACTCTTGATTAAGCAATTTACGCTTATTGCTTCCGTCTGCATTCATTATGTATCTGCCGCCGTAATAGACTATTTGCTTACCATCGGGTGTCCATTCAGGGTAATTCCCCCCTCCTAGATTTTTTATTGTTTCTTTTTCTAAGTCAGAAAGGTATATCTGGCCGGAGTTCTCGAAAGCCAGATATTTCCCATCGGGCGACCATGCTGCACCATTCCCCCAGGAATCTAAGGACAGGTTCTTATTTATTGCTCCAGTAATGTTGCTTTGGAATATCGCCTGTTTACGGTCGATAAGCTTAGTATAGCAAAGAACATATTCACTGTCTGCTTCTTTTACTGTAAAGTTTAATACCGTATCTCCCTGAAGCGTCTGTGAAATGATATTCTTTTCAAATACCTGCGGTTCTGTAGCCTGGAGGCTTTTAATTGTAATATTAAATGCCGCTGCACTTAAATATTCTTTTCTTAACCTATTCTGCTGTGAATAAGTTATTTTAGGAGCTGAAAAGTTTGCCGTGGAGCTTCCGGTACCGAAGATCATCTTTCTTACAAGCGACTGCCTGCCTGATAAAAGCTGGCAGAAGTAAACTCCTGCTGTCACTCTCTGGCCTGAACTGTTCTTCCCATCCCAGATTATTTTGTACTGGCCCCGGGACTGCTCTCCCGGAGTAAATGACTTTATTTCCCGTCCAAGTATATCAAATATCCTGAGGGTTACTTCCGGCTGCTTTTCCAATAGCTGATATGGAATAGATGTGGAGGATGAAAATGGATTTGGGTAATTCTGATCAAGCCCTATTGTATTTACTGTTACATTAAGCGGGCTTTGGTTATTTACACCGGTTGTAATGCCGAGTTTGTAAGTGCCCAGGATATCTGTAAGTGCGGAATATTTAATGGAGGTATCTGTTGAACTTACAAAAGTTATTAAGGCATTGCTGACCGGCATATCGGATGCCGTAATTTTGCCCTCAATATTCAGGATTTGCTGTGAAAATAAATTGCCGTATGAAAAGAAGAGGATTAAACACAACAGTGTTTTGTAGAAATTAAGGCAGATAACTCTCATCGCATTATGTCCCGGTTTACTTGGGTAAAATCAGTGTTCTTATAATTTGAATATAAAACAGATCTTGTGATTTTAACCTGAAGAAAATATTATAGCTTAAATAACTGAATACTTCTATGTATAGTAACTTTTTCCAGTTCTATTATAACTTTCATTAGTAATAATTATTAAACCATCCGGGGACTAATCTGTCTGCACATCGGATCCAAAGGCATAACTATTGTAAACTCAAAGGCATTTCAAGTTGGCAACAATGAAAACATTCCGCCTCATTAATCAATAATCGTTCCACAGGTAAAAAGTCTTGTTTTTGCATATAATGATAATTTATTAATGTGTCTCGAATTGTAACTTTATTAAAACAATAAAAGGATTTTATCAGATTAATAACTCGCCTAACGCAAATAAGGTGAAAATAGTGTAATTAGAAGGAATCGATTTCCCCTTCTTCTTAGTATAGAGGGATAAAAATGCCAAAAGCTCAAATACGTTTTTTAATCCGTCTTTGAGCTTTTGTTTTTCAAGCTGGGAAGGGGGAAGCTTTCATCCCCCGGTATAAATAAGTTTATTTGGTAGTGAAACTCTTATCCGGAGAAATTAACCTTTCTATGGCCGGAACTACCATAATTTCTGCCTGTCCGCGCGGTTTTTTAGCCCTTTCAATTAAGGATGCCTGTTCACTCTGCCAGCTCTTGTCAAGTGACTTGCCGGAGTGCAGAGTCTCCAAAGCCGTAAGTCCGGTCTGAGAAAGCTCAGAAAGGTCTGAAGACATCGACTCAATTTCCTTAAGTACCGGCGACTGGTTTATAACCGTAAGAAGGCTCTTGTGGTTTTCCTTCCAGAGCGTCAGCCACATTTTTAAGGCGTTATAGGAGGCATCGTCATTTGTCTTCAGGAAACTGTCAACAAGCTTTCTGAAGTCGCGCACTGTCTTGGGATCGGGCACTGCGGCGTCTACCAATCTTGTGTATGGCGAATACTGTGTGTACTTAACCCCCTGAGAATGCCTGGCATAAAGCTTTACTGGTTCCACAACATCTACAAAGGTCTTAAGGGGTGTGGTGTCAGCATAATTTGACAGGCGGCGGAGCATCATCCCCTGGTTTTTAATGTGCATAAGGCCAAGTTCTTCAAGATAGGGACTTATGGCATCCATGCGGCGGTACATATCCTCAACGTCGTTTACCGACTGAGGCGACCAGAACCTTTCGGCAATGGCTGCCGTGCGCGGCCAAATGCGTGAATCCACGTTCTCGGGAGTTACAAGTTCAGCCCACTGTGTAACTTCCCCGCCCATGACGAGCTTCTTCTCATCTTCTGTTAAGGGGGAGTTTGCCGGAATAGGATCGTTCAGGTAATGGAAGTCTGTAGGCTGAATAAGATCAATATAATATCCGTTTGAAAGGATTACCTGGAAGCCTGCCTTTGCGGCGTCAGCCAAGCCTTTTTGTCCGCGCCAGGACTGTATGACGATATTTTTCGGAAGGTCCGGCTGCTGGATTTCATCCCAGCCTATCATCTTCTTGCCGTATTTGGTTAAGATCTGAAGGATTCTTTTGTTAAAATAGGCCTGAAGAGCGTGATTATTCGGAATATTGTTTTTCTTCATGAACTGCTGGATTTCGGGATTGGTGTTCCACTGCTTTCCGTTATTCTCATCTCCGCCTATGTGCATATAAGGATCCGGGAAAATCTTTGTCACTTCGGCAAAGAACTTGTCGAAGAATGTGTATGTGGCTTCAATTGTAGGGTTGAAAGTAGGATCGAACACTCCCCATCTCCTTTCAACCTTGTAAGGCCCGGGAGCGCTTGCCAGTTCAGGGAACGCTGCAAGATAGCTTGTTGAATGTCCGGGGATGTCAAATTCGGGAATTACGCGTATACCGCGGTCGTTTGCGTACTGAAGGACCTCCCTGATCTCTTCCTGTGTGTAGTAAAGACCGTCTGAAGCAATCTTTGTAAGTTCGGGTATTGTTTTTAATTCAACGCGGAAGCCCTGGTCGTCGCTAAGGTGCCAGTGGAATACGTTCATCTTTACAGCTGCCATACCGTCAATATTGCGTTTCACAACATCAACCGGCATAAAGTGGCGTGCAGCGTCCATCATGAGCCCTCTCCACTGAAAGCGCGGATTGTCCTCAATCTTCATGCAGGGGATGTAGTAGCCGTCCTGGTCAACCGAAAGAAGCTGAACAAAAGTTTCAAGACCCCTCAATGCGCCAAGGTCATCTGTGGCGTTAAGGGTTACTTTTCCGGGTGTGACTTCAAGAGTGTAGGATTCATCCTCGTTTAGTTTTACTTCACCCGGTCTCTGGCAATTAATATAGAAAGAAACCGTATCGGACTGTGAAGCTTTTGTAATAAAGTCCTGCTGGAAGAAAAGTCCCGTTCTCCCGGAGAGTCTTCTTAATATCCTTGTAGCATAAGGATAAAGCCTCTCGTTAGGGCTGCCTTTTACTGACATTGCAAATTCAGGGGTAAGGCGGAACTTGCCTTCGCTTAAAGATATCTTAGCCGGCATAGGCATAAGGTTTAGTTTAGTATCCAACTGTCTGCCGGATAAGATTGCTGCTGAAAAAAGTAGCAGGAATGAAATTTTACTGAAAATTTTCATAGTACCTCTTGGAAAGAAAGTTTAAGTCTTTGTTCAACATTAAAAAGAGCGCTTTCAGGGCTCTGGAATTTTGCGTACTGTGCTGATGAAAATACGCCATTTCGAAATATAAAGAAAGAATAACTTTTTAAAAAGAAAATTGCCCGTGCCCTCTTCCGGCACTGATAATTCTCTTTTTTAGCCCCGAGGGGGTTTTCCGCCTTTCAGGTTTATTTATTATATTTGCAAAATAATTATTAACAGATGGCTCTTTTTGTGATAAATAAAAGCATTCTACTTATCCTCCCGGCAAAGGATTTTAACGAAGAGGAATTCTTAACCGTTAAGAATACCTTTGAGAAAAAAGGCTTTAAGATCTTTATTGCCTCGGACAGCAATACGCTTTGTACGGGTAAGTCGGGACTGAAGGTTAAGGCTGACATAAATTTTTTTAATATCCATGAATCCAACTTCGCCGCCATTGTTTTTACCGGTGGACAGGGAGTAAAGGATTACTGGAATAATTCAATTCTGCACAAGACGTCACAAAAATTCTTTAACTCCAAAAAACCTGTTGCCGCAATCTGCAGCGCTCCTGTAATCCTGGCAAAGGCAGGACTCCTGAAGGGCTTACCCTCAACCTGTTTTCCGGATGATAAAAAAGAGCTGGAAAGGATGGGCGCTGAGTACAAGGACACGCCCGTAGTAGCAAGAAAGAAAATTGTTACGGCGCAGAACGCACAGGCCTCGCTGGAGTTTTCTGAAGCCATTATAGCTCTGCTTTAGCAGAATTATTTAAGAACTCTTACCAAGAGATGAGTGTTATTTAAAGATATTATTGAAAGGCGATATGGACCAGTTGAATAATCAGTATTGCAGCAGTTTAACCCGGTATAATAGATTCAGAACACGTGAAGTAAAGATTGGCGACGTTCCTCTAGGGGGCAATAACCCCATCCGCATCCAGTCGATGACCACAACAGACACCATGAACACCATTGCCACGGTCGAACAGACTATCAGGATGGTTGATGCCGGCTGTGAATACGTGCGCATTACGGCGCCCAGCGTCAACGACGCGCAGAATCTCCTCGAAATAAAAAAAGAACTTAAGAAAAGGGGCTGTAATGTGCCTCTTATTGCCGACATACATTTTACGCCAAATGCAGCAGAGCTGGCAGCCAGGATTGTTGAGAAGGTAAGGGTTAATCCGGGCAACTACGCCGATAAGAAAAGATTCAAGAAAATCGACTTTACGGAAAATGAGTACCAGGCCGAGCTGGAGAGGATCAGGGAGCGCTTTACTCCCCTGGTAAAAATCTGCAAGGAATATGGAACGGCAATGAGGATCGGGACTAATCACGGCTCCCTGTCGGACCGCATCATGAGCCGCTACGGCGACACCCCGCTTGGAATGGTTGAGTCGGCTCTGGAATTTTTAAGGATCTGTGAGGATCTGGGCTATCACGATATAGTCCTTTCAATGAAGGCCAGCAATACGCGCGTTATGGTTCAGGCTTACAGGCTCCTGGTTAAAAAGATGACTGAAGCCGGAATGAACTATCCCCTGCACCTGGGGGTAACGGAAGCAGGCGACGGAGAAGACGGCAGGGTTAAATCCGCTGCCGGCATTGGCACCCTCTTAGAAGACGGCCTTGGCGACACAATACGCGTTTCCTTGACGGAAGACCCCGAGCATGAATCCCCCGTTGCAATTCAGCTTGCCAACAGGTATAAAAACAGAAGCGAGCATAAAGATATTCCTCCTGTTGTAACTATCCCCATCGATCCGTTCACATATAATAAAAGAAAGAGTTTTTCTCTTGAGGGCCTTGGAGGCGATAACGTTCCAAGAGTATTTGCCGATTACAGCAATTTGGAAATAAAAAGCCCGAAGGATCTGGAGGCAATAGGATATTCTTACAATCCCCAGTCGGATAAGTGGAACCTTAAGGATGCCGCAGCCGACTTTATCTATCTTGGAAGCCGGACAATTCCATTTGAACTTCCACTCAACCTGATGGGTGTATATGATTACAGCTTCTGGAGGAAAAGGAGGTCCGGATATCCTCTCTTTACATTTGAAGAATATTCATGCGCCGGGGAAAAATCTTCGGAACTAAATCTTGTACTTACAGATATAAATAATATAGATAAGCTCGAAGCACTTAAAGAAGATAAAACTGCCGTAATAGTACTGGTAACTGAAAACCTCCACGGCATGGCGGAACAAAGAAGGATCATCTTTGAAATGATAAACAGGAGCGTAAATAATCCTGTTATAATAAAAAGGTCCTATGGTGATCTCGATCAGGAAAAGTTCATGCTCTACAGCTCAACTGATTTTGGCGCCCTATTAATTGACGGCATGGGTGACGGCGTCTGGGCGGATGTTACACTTCAGGACATGAGGCCCTGGGAAGAAAAAGAATCTGTAAACAGAATTTTATTCGGCATACTTCAGGCCTCACGCCTCAGGATATCAAAAACAGAATACATCGCCTGCCCTTCCTGCGGACGCACGCTCTTTGATCTTCAGGAAGTGACGCATCAGATAAGAAAACGTACAGGGCACTTAAAAGGCGTAAAAATCGGCATAATGGGGTGCATTGTAAACGGCCCCGGTGAAATGGCCGATGCCGATTACGGCTATGTCGGCTCGGGAGTAGGAAAGATCACATTATACCGCGGACAGACAATTGTAAAAAGAAGCATCGATTCTGCCCTGGCCGTGGATGCCTTAATTGAGCTTATAAAGGAAGACAACCGCTGGGAAAACCCAAAGGAGATGTAGGTCCTTTTTTACCCGAAAACGCATTGCCCTAAAAGGGCCGAATTTTATTTTTTATAGTGTTGAAAATATCTTGTCAATCGTGTATTTTTGTTTTAGAATTATGGAAAACAAAATTTCAATATTACACTTTCTACAGAAAATTAAAACCGGAAAAGTTTAGATAAATTTATAAAAATGCACTTCCCCTAAAGGGAGTGCATTTTTTTTCTTATGACAGCAAAAGATCTTATAAAACATATTGAAAACTGGGCGCCTAAAGAAGCTGCATGGCAGAAAGATAATCCCGGGTTGCAGGCGGGATCTTTAGGAAACGAGGTGGCAAATATTTTTCTCTGCCTCGAGCTCTCCGAAAAAGCCCTCGAGGAGGCGATAAAGAAAAAAAGCAACTTCATCTTTACGCATCATCCTCTGATCTTTCAGCCTCTTAAGAAAATAGATACTCAGAACGATAAAACCTCCAGACTCATTGAGAAGCTCCTCATAAACCAAATCACCCTCTACTCGGCCCATACAAACCTAGATTTTACAAAAAACGGTGTAAGCTATCACCTGGCAAAAACCCTCGGACTTAATAACATCAGATTCCTTGAACACGAAGAAGCCAACCAGATGAAACTTGTTGTCTTTGTTCCTGAAGATAATCTCAGGGAAGTCTCAGATGCCATTTTTGCCTCGGGCGGCGGAGTAATAGGAGAATACTCCAGCTGCAGCTTTAAGAGCACGGGCCGCGGCACTTTCCTTGGATCTCAGGAAACAAACCCCGCAATAGGACAGGCCGGAAACTTCGAAGAAGTAAGTGAGGTAAGACTGGAAGTTATAGTGGATAAATGGAAGCTGAAGGGCGTTATATCATCAATGCTGAAAGTGCATCCTTATGAAGAGCCTGCCTACGACATTTATCCTCTTAATAATATGAATGCCAACTACGGCTTTGGCGCCATAGGTGAACTTGAACGTGAAATGGATGAAAATGAATTTTTAGCTCACACGGCAAAGTGCCTTAAAACAGACAGCCTGCGCTTTACTATGGGCCGGGGTGTGCCTGTAAAAAAAGTAGCTCTCTGCGGAGGAAGCGGCTCCGACCTTATCCCCGCTGCCATGGCATCGGGAGCCGAAGCCTACGTGACGGCCGACATAAAGTACCACACTTTCCAGGACGCCGAGGGAAAGATCCTTCTGGTGGATGCCGGGCATTATGAGACGGAATTTCCCGTCCTTGAAGAAGTAAAAAGAAGACTAGAGAATTTTATAAAAGATAAAGATGCCGATATAAATGTTTATATATATAGCGGAACTACAAACCCCGTAAAATTTTTTCATAAATAAGGAGATAGATAAAATTGATAAATCGACTAAAAACACTGTATGAACTGCAGCTTATAGATGACCAGCTCGATGAACTCGAAGAGCTGAGAGGAGATCTTCCAGCTGCAGTAAATGAACTGAAGGGACGCATTCAGGGACTTAAGGACCAGAAAGACCAGAAGCAGGCTGAGCAGCAGGCTTCTATCGATAAAAGAATGAGCAATGAAGAAGAGATAGAACACTTAAAAGCAAACCAGAAAAAGTTTAAAGCCCAGCTCTACCAGGTAAGAAACAACAAGGAATATGACGCTCTTACAAAAGAGATTGATCACATAGACGAAGACATAACAAAGCTTGAAGCCCAGAACACCGCCCTCGAGGAGCTGATACAGAAACTTAAAATTGAAATTGAAGACATCAATCCCCAGCTCGATACACTTGAAGAGGAAATGAAAGGCAAAGAAGCCGACCTGAAGGAAATCATCAAAGCCAACGAAAAAGAAGAAGCAAAGTTAAGCACAAAAAGGCAGGCCGTTGAGGTCGAGACCAAAAAGCCCGACTACGCTGCTTATATGAGAATCCGTAAGGCAAAAGGCGGACAGGCTGTTGCAACAATCAGGCGCAGTGCCTGCACAGGATGCCACAACGTTGTGCCACCGCAGCGTCAGCTTGAGATCCGTCAGAACAGAAGGCTTTACAACTGCGAATACTGCGGCAGAATCCTTGTCTCGGCAGAAATAGCCGACCAGGTAGAAACAGCCGTAAAATAAGTGCTGAAGCTTTTTCGGAAATTTCAGGGCTGAAACATTTCAGGATCAGAACAACTTTTTTTATAAGACCCCGTAAAGGCTTTAATGCCTGCCCGGGGTCTTTTTTTTAATATAACAACAAGTGACTTTCACAAATGAATCGTTCATTTAGCAAAATATCCGCCTGTTTTCTTGCTGCCTCTGAATTCTATTAATCCTTTTTCTCTCAGCTGTTTTAAGCGTCTTTCTATTGTCTTAAATGGTACTGCGGACTCAGTGGATATTACAACCGCATTCCAACCTGGATTGCTTTGGATCATGGCTAGTAAAGATTTTAAACCCTCATTTAAACCCTCACTTATACCCTCATTTATACCCTCACTTTTCGGCTTCAACACAGATTTCCGGCGGAATGAAGCGATAAAGATATCTCCCACAAGTATAAACTCGGTATCCGGTTCCTTCTGTATAGGCACTCTATTATGCCTAAAAGTAAAACTTTAGAGCATGTTTTGTCGTTTATTTATACGTGGGTATTTATTAAATTATGCGGAAGATAAAACAGGCCTCAGCCGTGTTTTTTTATGAGAAATGAACATTTGAAAATTACGTATCGAGAGAGTCCCGGAGGGACGAGTTGTATAACGGGTAGACACGTTAGTCATTTTTTTACAAGTCGCTCCGCCGGAGCT